>CAZQNI010000049.1:0-8834 GCA_964594255.1 uncultured bacterium
AAGATTGATTTGCCAGTTTTCTTATTTCATCTGCGACCACAGCAAAACCTCTTCCAGTTTCTCCGGCTTTTGTCGCTTCTATGGTTGCGTTAAGTGCGAGAATGTTTGTTCTTTTACTTATTTCTCTGACTTTTTCTGTTATTCCCAGTATTTCTTCCGAATACCGCGCTATGCCCTGAATAACTTCTTCCAATTCGTGAATGGTATTTGTAACATTATCCATAGCAACCCTAACCGCTTCGGAAGATTTTTTACCCTTTCCTGAAAGCTCAGAAATATTCTCAGAAGAACTTAAGGTTTCCTGTGCGGAGTCCAACGATTGGCGGACAACCGTAAGAGCTTTTTGGGACATTCCCGATGCAATCTGTGATTCCTGTGCCTGTTTCTCCGAAGCGTGCGCAATCTGCTCCATAGTAGAGGAAACCTCTTCGGAGGAAGCAGTCATCTCCTCGGCGGAAGCAGAGAGCTCTTCAGCCTGAGCAGATATCCTTTCGGCAACCTGACGAATTGAGTCCTTATCTTTCTCTAATTTATCCACGAATTGGTTAAAGGAAGAAGCAAGTTCTTTACTCTCTACCGTTAGAAACTTTTCAGATATTCTGACATGAATATCTGCTCTTCCTTCGGCTATGCTTTTTAAATTTTCCCTCAATTTGTTTAACGGGCGGAAAAAATAATTTAACAACTCTAACGTTCCAAGTAGTGCAATTATAGTAATGACAAGTAGAATTTTAAGTAAAGCGGATGAGAGTCTTTTTGTAACGGAAAAAGAATCCTGAAGTGATATTCCTGCTCTGAAAACTCCGATTACTTTGTCTGTTCTCATCCCTCCGTAAACTGGAAAAAAACAATCAAGGAGTCTCTGGTCTTCTATCTCCTTAACGGGTGTAATTGTTCCGCCTTCTTTTATTTTAGCCATGATTTCTTCCGACAGCGTATCTGTTATTTGGATTTTTCCTATTTCGGTAAATACAGTACCGGATAAATCGTATACTTTTAAATATAATATATCTTTTCTTTCCGCCAGTTCAGAGAGAGATGACTCAAGAAAAGAAGGATTTTTAGAATTTAAACTGAATTCTAAAGTGGCATTAATGGAACTAAGTATGTTTTCACCCCTGCTTTTTAAAAGAGTATTAAACTCTGACTTTACTATATTATGCGCTAATATTAAAGTCAGTATGTTTAAAGTTAAAATTATAGCAATTAAAAGTACGGAAATCTGAACTTTTAATGAATTAAATTTTATCATTAATCCTCCCAATAATAATGTTACAAAAATTAGATTTGAAAGTCAAGAGTCCAATTTATAACTTTTCCTGTTTCTCCAAATTCTTGCCCCAAAATTAAATAAAAAAGGGTCGGGTTTCCCCGACCCTTTTCCCATCTTGCGATTCCCCCTAACCGATTATGTCTTCAATTTCCCCTAAAAGCCAATTGATTTCCTCGACAGTCAAATCACCCATATGCGCAATTCTAAATGTTTTCTCTTTTAAGTTACCGTATCCGTTAGAAATGTAAGCTCCTCTCTTGGATAGTTCCTCATTTAAGCCTTTAATTGAAATGCCTTTGGTGTTATTTATGCATGTTACTGTGGGAGAAAGATTGTTTTCGTCTGCGAAAAGCGAAAAGTTTTCTCTTGCCCAATTTTGTACGATAGAAGCCATTTCTGTGTGTCTTTTAAAACGGTTTTCTATACCTTCTTGATTTACTATTTTCTCCAGTTGATAATTAAGAGCGACTATCAAATTGAGAGCAGCTGTTATAGATGGCTGTTTTGCCTTATCCCAGTATTTCTTATATTGCAAGAAGTCAAAATAGTATCCTTTATCTTCGGCCTCTGTAGAACGCTGCATTGCTTTTTCGCTTACAGAAGCAACTGCCAGTCCCGGAGGAAGAGCAAAACATTTTTGAGCCGAAGCAACAACATAATCAATACCCCAATCATCGACTCTTATCTCTACCCCCGCCATTGAAGAGACGGCATCAACGCATAAAATTACATCAGGATATTTGCTCACTACTTCTGCTACTTCTTTTATAGGATTTAATACACCGGTTGAAGTTTCGTTATGTGTTACAAATACGGTATCAAATTTACCGGTTTTTAGTTTTTCTTCTATATCTTCCGGAGAAATACCTTTTCCCCATTCGTATTCTAAAACTTCAAAATCTTTGTTACAGCTTTTTGATATTTCTGCCCATCTTTTACCAAAAGCTCCGCATACCGAATGAAGAGCTCCTTTCTTTACGCAGTTCCTAACGGCCGCTTCCATCAAACCGGTTCCCGAACAGGTTCCTATAATGATAAATTTATCCGTGAAAAGAACCTTTTGAAGTTTCGATACTGTTTCTTCCATTAATTTCGAAGTTTCAGGCATTCTGTGACCAAACATTGGAAAATCCATTGCTTTTCTGACATCTTCTCTGACTTCAGTCGGGCCGGGAATAAATAATTTTCTGTGCATTAGTCCTCCTTTCTTCTTTTTCTTATTTCAGGGTATAAAGGAAATTCTTCTGCTATTTCTTTAACTTTTCCTCTTACTTCTTCTACTACTTTTTCGTCATCGATGTTGGTAAGAACCTTATCAATCAATTGTGCTATTTTTTTTATTTCTTCTTCTTTGATTCCCCTGGAAGTTAAAGCAGGTGTACCTATTCTTATGCCGCTTGCTATAAAAGGTTTTTCCTTGTCAAAGGGAATCGTGTTTTTGTTAACGGTTATTTTTGCCTTATCCAGAGTCTCTTCAGCCTGTTTGCCTGTAATACCTTTACTTTTAACATCGACAAGGATTAAATGAGTATCAGTACCATCGGCAACAAGCCTCCATCCCAGTCGCTTAAACTCTTCCTCGAATGCTTTAGCATTCAATATTATCTGATGCTGGTATTTATTGAATTCAGGAGAGAGCGCTTCCTTGAAAGCAACGGCTTTTGCGGCAATCGTATGCATATGGGGTCCACCCTGAAGACCGGGAAAAATAGCTTTATCGATAGCTTTTGCCCATTTTTCCTTGCAGAGTATGATTGCGCTTCTTGGCCCTCTGAGTGTTTTATGAGTGGTGGTTGATACCGCCTCTGCATAAGGCACAGGCGAAGGATGTTCTCCTGCAACAACAAGGCCCGCGATATGAGCAATATCAGCCACGAGGTAAGCTCCTACCTCGTCACAAATTTCTTTGAATTTATCCCAGTGCAGAGTTCTCGGATAGGCAGAAGCACCCGTCATTATTAACTTAGGCTTTTTCTCTCGAGCGACTTTTAGGAGTTCAGCATAATTTATCTGCTCTGTTTTAGGATCTACAGTGTACTGGTAGGTCTCCCAGAAAGTACCTGTAAAGCTAACTTTATATCCGTGTGAGAGGTGTCCCCCATGAGAAAGAGAAAGACCGAAAAATAAATCTCCCGGTTCGAGTAGTGCCGAGTATATTGCCATGTTAGCCGGAACTCCGGAGAGAGGCTGGACATTTACATGTTCCGCGCCAAATAGCTTCTTGGCCCTTTCAATAGCAAGATTTTCTACCACATCCATCCATTTGCAGCCACCGTAATACCGCCTGCCTGGATAGCCTTCCGCGTATTTGTTGGTCATTACCGAACCCATAGCCTCGAGTACAGCGCTTGAAACAAAATTTTCGGAAGCTATTAACTCGAGATTATCGTGTTCCCTGTTGGCTTCCCCAATGATGGCTTCGTAGACCTCAGGATCAGTTTTATATAGTTCATCCATGTTTTATATACCCCTCTTTTTAAAATTTCAGGTTCTGACCCTATTATATTTTGTTAGTTTTCCTTGTCAAGTCTAAAAAGCTACTCTCCACCCCACTCATTTTTACCGGCAGAGGATACGTAGACATGAGGTCTTGACAATCATTGTCTTTACAATACCATAAATATATGAAAAAAATAGGAATCGTAACGCCCGGAGGGGATGCGCCGGGAATGAATACCGCAATCGGAACTGTCCTGAGACTATGCAGAAATGAAACCGGACAGCTAATTGGTATTAATGACGGTTACAGCGGTCTAATAAAAAAAGATTATTTCGATTTCTCCAACACCCGATCCGATACGATCATGGGTTTAAGCGGTACGATACTTCACTCTGCGAGAATGCCTTCATTTAAGCAAGAAAAAGTCGTAAAAGAAGCGGCGGGAAATCTTTTAAAAGAAAAAATAGAAGGATTGATAGTTATCGGAGGAGATGGCTCTTTTAAAGGGGCAATGTCTCTTAATAAACATTCAGGAGTACCTGTTGTGGGTATTCCCGCCTCGATAGATAACGATATTTATGGAACAGATGAAACAATAGGATTCGACACAGCCTGCAATACTGCTCTTGAGGCAATTAACAAGATAAAAGATACGGCTATATCATTCGAACGAATTTTTGTCGTCGAAGTAATGGGTAAAAAAAGAGGTTTTCTTGCGCTTGAAGTAGGTATAGTCTCAGGAGCAGATGCTATACTCATTCCCGAAGTAGAATCACCTATTTCGGAAATTGTTGAAGGGCTTAAAAGAGAAAAGGGGAAAGGGCAAAATGATGCAATAATAGTAATGGCAGAAGGTGTGGCGGGAAAAGAAAAAATCCCTTCTTTAATAGAAGAGAAAACCAAATGCTCTACCAGAAAATCGTCTCTCGGCTATATACAAAGGGGTGGTGCTCCGACAAGAAGAAGCAGAATGTTGGCGGTCGAGTTTGCCAGTCACGCTTACGAATTGATAAAGTCGTCTCCTACGAGACCTATAATGGTTGGACTCCATGGCGAAGAAATTATCACAATGGACCTTGAACAATCGGTTGAAGGGCATAAAGAAATAGATTTCGACAGATATAAACTCCATAGACTTTTATCAAACATCTATTAGAAAAGAAATTTCAGGATCTCAGTTTTTTACTAATACAACAATTTACAAATTAATCAATTTAATATTTGCATTGAATATACTATCAATCTTACGTTCGACTTGCCCGGCTTCTTTTTCCATTCCCCTTTCTTTATAATCTTTCATTAATTTTTCGTATAGCATTCTGTTTGTGGGATTTAATTCGATTGCTTCCAAGAGAAATGATTCGGCAGTTTCAGCGGCATCCTTATTATAGATGTTTTTTTTATACCTTTTAAAAAACTCATATTTATTAAGAGCTAATTCCCAATCAATCGGATTGCTCTCCATAGCCCTTGAGTGCAGGCAAAAAGCAAAAGACAGATAACCGGCTAAGCCGGTTTCATGAAAGAGCTGTTCATTTGCTGTGGCAAGAGATGTAGAATAAGCGGGAAGGGGCCATAATGACTCTGATAAAGAAATATGATATAAGGCTTTTCCGTATTCTTTATTGTTGAACGCTGTTTCTCCCTTCTTTGATAAAAAATAAGCGGATAAGGGTATTATGTAAATAAGTGATAACAAAACGAATATAAACTTAGCTGGCAAGCTAAAATTGACCTTATACGCTTCTGCTGTATCGTCTGCCGTAAAAAGAAGAACAATGAAAATAAGAAAATTTGCAGGAAGGTATAAGACGTTATCTAAAAGGGAATGAATAAAAACAACCGTTATTAAAATTTTTTCAAAATTGCCGATTTTTTTGAAGTTCATAAAAAATACAACGAACAAGTACAAATAGGATAAAAACAAGATTGACCCGCCCTCCGCAAAATACTGCAAAAATTGATTATGCGCAATTTTTGCTTTCCTTGAATATCTCCCTTCAACCGGAAATTTATAACGGAGGGAAGCCTTTTCGAAACTCCTTAAGCCCCAACCGGTTAAAGGTCTATCAAGACCTGTCTTTATTGCCTGTTTCCAAATATTAGGACGTTGAAGAGAATATACCTCGACTTTTCCCATTATCCTTTTCTTAACAGGATTTGGAACTAAAAGGACAAGCCCCAGCAGTATAGGGCCAACCCACGCGAATTTTTTACGTTTAAAAAGCAACAGTGGTAAAACTAGTATTAAAACGAGCACGATTCTGGAGCCTGTGAGAACCGAAAAAACAAAAAACAATATCATTAAGGAGTATCTTATTATTTTGTTTTCCAGCTTAAAACTATACAAAAAACCAACGACAAGGGGAAATACGAAAAAATTAGCATATTCGTATGTGCCGCTAACCCTCGCGGAACCAATTTGAAAAAAACATGCAGCAATCTCAACCAAACAGAATACAAATACACCCAAAAGCAGCAATTTTTTATCCGGCTTTATCAAAAGTAACGCAACAAAAAAAATCAGATAAGCAAAATACTCTAAAAAACCTTCCATTGTGGGTAAAAAAGCAGGGGAAAATAAGGTTACAGAAAGTGCGGCACCCGTAAAAATCGTTAGAGGCAAAAGAAATTTGTTTTTCTTAATACAGCGGTCTTTATTAATAAACAAAAAAACTGATAGAAGGATAACCATATAAAGCCCCATCAAATAGACAGCCAATTGTGTCGCTCCTCCTTTATAAAAACCAATAAAGAATATTGGTATAGAACAAACGATAGCTTCAATCCATCTTTTCATAAGGAATCAATTAAGTTTATCAACTTTTCGGCGATTTTCTCTTCCGAAAAGTCCCTTTTTAATCTTTTATATCCACATAAGGCTATTTTCTCACGCAAGTCAGCATCTTCGTATAAGTTTATTATCCCTTCTGCAATTTCTTTTTCATTCTCCGGTTTCACAAGATATAATTCCTTCTTGTGGGTGAAAAATCGGCAAACGGGTTTTGAATTCTCCGTTATAACCGTTTTACCATAGGACAAACCTTCAAAAACTTTGTTACCTATCGATCTGCCAGCTCTGGATCCACTACCGAAAAAGCCAAGAACTATGTCCGAATTAACAATTTCTTCTCTTAAGTTTTTAGCTGGCACGTAACCTGTAAAAGTAACATTGGAAGCCCCTAATTTTTTGCTCAAATCGATTGATTCTTTCCAAAAATGTCCCTTCCCAATTAACTTAAAAGATATTCTCCTATCATGTTCTTCAGCAAGCTTAGCTGCGCGTATTATGGATTCAACGCCGTGTTGGGGATGGAACCCCCCCCAATAAAGAACTTTGAAAACCTTCTCTTTTTTTCTGGAAGATTTAAGGTGGAATTTTTCTACTATTCCGCCAACAGGCAATACGGAAATCTTTTCAGGTTCAATGGAGAAAAGTTTACAAAAATGCTGTTTAAACTCTTCCGTAGTTGCGAGAAGATGATCCGGTAGTTTATATGCCAATTTTTCATAAGTAAAGAAGAGTTTTGCTTTTAATGAAAATGTGGAGGTTAGTTTTCTTTCTTCTACCATCGTCGAATACACTGAGGTAACGGGGTCAAAAATCAACTTTTTCCCGTATGTCTTTGATAATAAATAGGCTGGGAATACACTCCCTATATCCCCCCATACAACCATATGGGTAAAGTCTTTCTTAACATTTAAAAATTTCTTGATTAGAAATAAATTAACAAATATAAGGTTTTTCAGATAGGACCCATAATTTTTGTTTACTCCACACTCGTAAAAATCCATCTTCTTTGCTTTAAATCCTTCTGTTATGACTTTATACCTGTTATAAAGAGGATCATATATACCAAAAAAACATACTTTTATTTTTTTATTCATTTCTCCAATAAACTTTCATACAATTTCAAATATTTTTTGCCTATAATATCATAGGTGTAATTGTTAAGAGCTTTCTCCCTGGCATTTTTCCCTAAGCGGATTAATCTGTTTTTATCTTCCAAAATCCAGCCGATTCCTCTGGCAATATCCTCTGCTTTTTTATCCTCCGCAAGGTACCCGTTTTTCTCATGCGTAATTATATCGGGTACTCCTCCAATATTAAAACCAACCGCAGGAGTTCCACAGGCAAGTGATTCAATAACGGTATTCGGGAGATTATCTTCTATCGAAGGAAGAATAAATATGTCCGCGGCATTGTAACATAAATTAATAGTAATAGCGTCATACAGAGTTCCTAAGAAATGTGTCTTAAAGGGGATATTCTCGATTTTCTCAGAATGCGAAATACCCAGTACCAGCAGCTCAAGTCTATTCATTAATTGAGGAAAATTATGTTCGGCCATCAGCAATGCTTCTAACAAATAATTGATGCCCTTTCTTTTAATACTCACGCCGGGAGATGCTCCAAAAAGAACTAAAAATTTATCCTCGGGAAGGTTCAAAATCTTCCTGGCTTTTTCTCTGGCGATAGGTTTGAAAATTTTAGTATCAATCGAATAAGGTATAACTTCAATTTTATTATTACTAAATAGAGAACTTCTTTTTGCGCAATCTGCTAGCCAATTACTTGGAGTTACAATCGTAAGGTTTAGATCTTTAAAAAGTTTTAACTTCCGAGATAAAATTTTCCAGGATAAATCTTTCAATTTCTTCGAATTCAAAACAGGACACTTCCCGCATATTTCTTCATATCTTCTGCAATTATTACTATAGTGACATCCGCCTGTGAAAGCCCACATATCGTGTAAAGTCCACACAATCGGCTTATTCAATTTGCCGATCTGTTTAAGACTTTTTAGAGAGAGGAAGCTTTTATTTATCCAGTGAAGATTTATTATATCTGCATCCCTAATAACGCTTTCTTTAGCAACATTTATACCCTTAGAAGCGATAGAAAAAGGTTTCTTCTCTCTGTTCCCATATAAATTTAAAATCCTTCTCTCATATCGAGGCCTTACTTTTTTTAAAACTTTCTGAATCCAGTTGTCAGTGACTGCTTTTACATCCAAATCGGATTCAAAATTCCTCAACACAAACATCCGGGAATCAAGGCCAATCTCCTTCAAAGATTTATGAATCCTGTAGGCAGCTCGCCCACTTCCCCCATGAATA
>CAZQNI010000050.1:0-8761 GCA_964594255.1 uncultured bacterium
TCACTTCCTGAAGGACGCCGCGGTAGGTTTCAGTATATCCTTTTTGTTGTCCGCTGCCAAGCGCGTTGGTGACCGTCATTTTGTAAACTTCGGCATCATAGAGAGCTTTCTTTACGTCCGGTAATTTATGTGGTTGAATTAAGGCTACTATAAGTTTCATTTTTTACCTCCGTTATCTATTCGGTTGTAAATATCTGGAAGCCTCCGTATGCTTCCATTCCATGTTCCCCGATGTCCAGACCTTTTAGTTCTTCTTCTCGAGAAACTCGCAATCCAATAGTAACATTTATCAGCTTAAAAACAATGCTCATACTTATAACGATAAATATAATCACCGATGAAACCCCAAGCAATTGAATTCCAAGTTGTTTGAATCCGCCGCCGTAAAAAAGTCCATTGTGAGCTAATCCCAGACTTTCTTTTCCGAAAAGTCCGATAGCTATAGTTCCCCAGAAACCGTTCATTCCATGAACGGGGACCGCACCGACCGGGTCATCGATTTGTAGTTTGTCCAGTAAGACGACACCCAGGATAACGATTACTCCTCCAATACTTCCAATTACTATTGCTGCCCATGGGTCGACGAAAGCGCATGGTGCCGTTATCGCAACAAGGCCGGCAAGTGCACCGTTCATAGCCATTGATAGATCTGGCTTTCCAAACATCTTCCATACCATAATCATTGCAGATATTCCGCCTGCAGCAGCAGCCAGGTTTGTATTAATCGCTACAAGTGCAATTAAGCTTCCGTCTCCAACGCTCAAGGAAGAGCCGGGGTTGAATCCAAACCAACCGAACCAGAGTATGAAGACTCCAAGAGAGGCAAGCGGAATGGAATGCCCTGCTATAACGTTTGGTTTTCCGTCAGGCCCGTATTTGGCGAGACGGGGTTTAAGTAATATTGTCCCTATTAGTGCAGCGGTGCCTCCAACTGTATGGACAACTGTTGAGCCGGCAAAATCTGCGAAGTTAAGTGCAGCTAACCAACCACCGCCCCAGATCCAGTGACCTACGATCGGGTATATCAGAGCGGAGATTATGAAGGAATAGATAAGATAAGCCTGAAATTTCATTCTTTCTGCCATGCCGCCAGCAACGATAGTTGCTGCTGCGCCGCAAAATGCAGCCTGGAATAACCAGAAAGCATAAAGCGGAACACGAGCTCCCGATTCAGCACCTGCCAAGAACCATCCTTTTAATCCCATAAATACATTTCCGTCACCGAACATTATCGCATAGCCAAACATAAAGAATCCGATAGAAGCCATACAAAAGTCCAGGAAATTCTTTGTTAGAATATTGCATGTATTTTTTGCGCGAATAAAACCGGCTTCAACCATTCCGAATCCTGCCTGCATGAAGAAAACAAGAAACGCAGCCAGCAGGACCCATAGAGTATCTAATCCGACTGTACTTATCTGTATAACTTCTTGAGTCATTTGTTCTCCTCTTTATTATAGCTTTTCTTTTTTCAGTTAAATGCTTTTTACAGGCTTAGCTCACCGGGAATTTTTGGAAATAGCGTAGCGTCTTTGACGTGTTTGAGACCGCAAATATAGCGAGTTATTCTTTCTATCCCGATTCCAAAACCTCCTGAAGGCGGAAATCCGAGTTTTGCAAGTTCCAGATACAACTTGTAATCATCCAAATCCAGATTTTGGCGAATTATTCTTTCTTTTATTTTATCATACTCGTTTTCTCTCATCCCACCGGAGAGGCCTTCTCCAAACCCTTTGGGGTATATGACGTCCATATCCAGCAATATTCCGGGTCTTTTCGGATCTTCTTTATCGTAGAATTCTCTCTTCCAATCCGGGATATCGATAAGCCAGAATGGATCTTCCATTTCTTCGGAGAGAACGATTTCGAAGTCTTTTCCGTGTTTTTCCATTGCCTCCGTGAAGGCAACTCTCTTGAATGGAGTCTTGGGTATCTTTAACTCGCGCTCAAAAAATTCGAGCTGTTTCTTACAGCTCTTTTTGACTTCCGTGAAAACGTTGGTGTAAATTGCTTCTCCGAGTTCGATTAACTCGTCCCTACTTGCATTTTGAATCTCCAAATCAAGTTGCGTAAATTCAAAAAGATGCCGGCCGGAATGTGCGGTTTCTTTTACTTCAAGTCTTATGTTCGGAGAAAAGCAGAAAAATTTTTCGATCCCAATAACAGCCATTAATTTATGTAAAATCATGCTTTTTGTTAACGTATAGGTTTCACCGTAATACTCAAAATCAGTCGAAAAGACTTCATGGCAGAGCGGGTCCGTTTCTGGCGATATCATAACGGCTGAGATTTCAAGGAAGCCATTATTGAAAAGATAGTTCGCCATTGCATTCCTAACCTGGGTTTTAACAACAAGCATCTCTTTAAGCGCAGGATCGCGAAACCTCTCGTAGTATTTCTTTGCCAGTAATGCCTCTCTAAATTCTTTTTCATCTTCTTTAGCCATAATAGCCTCCTTTGTTTATGAATTGTTATTCTAAATTACTGCATATTTATTCATATAAATCCCGAGGTTTAATATAACACTTTATTCTTTTTTGTCAAGGGATAAATCGTTTTTTTTGTTTCTTTTTGAAAATTTCTATATTGAAATTTAATTCGCTTTTAATCGAAGTTTTTATGCCTTGACGTTAATTAGAATTTTTTCTTGAATAATATATTTTTAAAATTCTTTAACCATAAGTAAAACCTCCCAAAAACAACATTTATCTTACAGGGTTATACTTTATTTCTTTTAAGAATGTGCTATTACTTTTTTGTTTTTTTGTTTCGTCTCTTTATTTGTTTTTTGTTCTTTTTGGGTTTTTCCGTATCCGTTAAATTCTTCGCATTGCGAAACCGGAAATTTTCTCGGAAAATCACAATCTTTATCATTTGAACATGTGCTGCATAGTCCTTTATTTTTCATTTTTTACTCCTTTTTTTAATTTTTGCCACAAAGGCACCAAGGCACTAAGATTATATAAGAATGATATACTTTTATTGATTTGTTTGATTTCCCTTTTTTTGCATTAATCTTAAGCATATTTTTTTACTTTGTGTCTTAGTGTCTTAGTTGCTAAGTTATCCTAGTGCTATATCTCCGCGTTCGCCTGTTCGTATTCTTATGCACTGGGGGAGTTCAAGGACAAAAATTTTACCGTCTCCTATTCTGCCCGTTTGGGCTCCTTTAATTATTGCTTTGATCGTAGATTCAACGGATTCTTCGTTTACTGCTATTTCTACCCGTAATTTCTTGCGGAGGTTTACTTCTTGTATGCTGCCGAGGTAGTCTTCGGAGTATCCTTTTTGTTGTCCGCTTCCAACGGCGTTGACGACTGTCATTTTATAAACCTCTGCGTCATAAAGGGCTTTTTTTACGTCGGGTAATTTATGAGGTTGAATCAAAGCTACTATAAGTTTCATTTTTTTCTCCGTTTTTAATGGAGGTGGGTGGATTATGGGGAGTAGGCAATAAATTATGGAAGAGTCTACTCTGTCCGCCCACCGCCATTAAATTTTTTATAGTAAAAAGCAACCTTTTCTATTTTCTGTTTTCATATCGTTTTATGAGACTAAAATCATCTTTGCTTTTTCGTCTAAGATATCTGTCATAAAAGATATTCCTGTTTCTTTTTCGGTTTCTCTGTTTGCTGAGAAAATATCGTTACGAGAAATTCCTTTTATGCTGAATTTTCGCACCCCGGCTAATAACTGTTGTAACCCAGCTTCCAGTTTATCTGCAAGAGTCCATACTGCTATAGCGCCGTAAGGTATTTTCTTCATTTCGTTTTTTCCGAGTTTCTTTTCGAGGTCATAATATCCTGCGAATATTTCTTCCGGCTTATCTCCAAAAACAGAGACGGTCCTTGGAAGTTCGTCCCAGTTTCCGTTTATTTTCTCTTTTATCTTAGGTTTCAATACTCCTTCGATGTTTGACCCGAGGAAACCGGGGATCATAAGAGCTCTTCCCATACATACGAGCTTGGTATATGGATTTCCTAATGCAAGCGCTTTAAAGATTTGGTCTTCCTTTGCGATTCCGCCTGCAAAAGCCAAATCGATGACTTTTTTACCTTTGCCGGCAAGTATTGACGCATACTCATAAGCCTTTGAGTGTAAGAAAATCGAAGGGACTCCCCAGCTTTCCATCATGTTCCACGGGCTCATTCCGGTGCCGCCTCCGGAACCATCTATAGTCAGCAAATCAAGGTCCGCTTCCGAGGAATATTTGATAGCCATGGATAAAGCTTCCATTCCGTATGAGCCAGTCTTTAAGGAGATACGCTTGTATCCGAGTTTACGTAGATATTCAACTTCTTTCATAAAATCTTCTCTAACTTGAGCGGTAGAAGTTTTATCTGTGTAACCTAACCTGCTGTGTCTTGCAATGGTTTTTATTGCGCCGTGTTTTAAAGCTTCTTTGACTTCAGGTTTGTCCGGATCCGGATCTACAATATATCCTCGTTTCTTTAAGAACAAAGCATAATCAAGACTATTGACCTGGATCTCACCTCCAATAACCTTTGCTCCCTGCCCCCATTTAAGTTCGATGATTACTTTATCTCCGTATTTTTCGATCAAGAATTCTGCTACTCCGTTACGAGTATCCTCTACATTCATCTGAACAATAATAGCGCCATATTTATCGAAATATTTTAAATATGTATCTATTCGTCTTTCTAATTCCGGAGCTTTTTCTATTTTACCGTTCTTGATAACAGCATCCCTATCAACACCTACGACATTTTCTCCGACAACAATAGGCAGTCCGACAAGTGCTGCACCAATAGCAAGAGAGTCCCAGTATTTTGCCGCAATAAAGGTAGAGCCCAATGCTCCTGTCATTATAGGTAATTTTGATTTTGTTTTAATAGTTGCGCCGAATTCGGTTTCAAGGCTTACATTTGGAAAAACGCAGTCATCCGGGGCTTTCGATATGCCTTTTGGTAAGTTGTCAGCGCCATACAAATAACCTTGAATTCTTAGAGAACTGTAGGATACGCCTATCGGACACGTATTGCCGCTACCAGCAGTGATATTGCTAAAATCACGAGGATAAAGCATATTTCGGCCTCTTAAGCTTGAAAGCCAGGTTTCGCATTTTCCGGTACAATCCGCTCGACACAAAGTACACAAACCCGATTCCGCTGGATTGCCTCTATTTGTCGTCCCTAATGCATCATTTGTTTTTTGCCAGTTTAACATATTCATCTCCTCCTTTTGTTATAGTTTCTGCCTTATGCGCTTTTTTTTGAATAAATATTCGTTTTTTTTGAATATTTATACATGCAACTCCAGTATTAATATATTGAATTTTCTATATTTGTCAAGGGTAAAACGTAAATTAATTTATTTTTGTAAGTTTCATTTTTTTTGAATTAAAATTCAATAATTGGGACGCAGATTAACGCAGATTTTAAGGATTTATTTAACCACGAAACACACAAAGATTTTCGAATCGTTGGTCTGTTGTCGGTTAATCAGTTGGTTCGTGAATAAAAATGACGGCTGGCCGCCTATTGAAGACCGAATTTGGCTACGAGCTACGAAGTAAGGATTTCGGACTAAAACCTAAAACCTATGATTCCTTCGTTGTTAAAAGGCTTGCTGTGACGACTGCGAGTGTAGCCAGGGCAAATGAGGCTACCCGTACGGAAATGAAATTATTAAGGGTTTTTGTGTTTGCCCATATTATTGTGCTCAGGGCACCCGTTATCATTCCGGCCATGACTCCGTACTTTGTGGTTTTATTCCATTTTAACGAGAAGAGAAGAGCGGGTCCGAAAGAAGCTCCCAAGCCGCTCCACGCGTAAGAAACCATTGTATATATAAGTTTTTGAGATTTGATGGCGAGAATAAAGGCTGACGTTCCTACAAGTAAAGTAATTATTCTCGAAGCCATTAGTTGCGTTTTTTGGGAAATTTTTTTTCGAAATATGTTATGATATACGTCTTCGGATAAAGCGGAAGAGGCGACAAGAAGCTGGGAATCGGCGGTTGACATCATAGCCGCAATCGCTCCGGAAATTAGAATGCCGGCAAGCCATAGTGGAAGAAGATTTGTTGCGAGGTACGGCATAAGAGATTCTGGATCGGGTAGTGCTCTTGTGGGTAGAATGCCTTTTCCGACTACACCTATAAAAAATGCTCCGAAGAATGCAGGTACACTCCATGCAATTGCAATGTTTCTGCTTATTCTTATTTTCTCGGGGTCTTTTATTGACATGTATCTTACAATGGTGTGTGGTTGTCCAAAGTATCCAAGGCCCCAGCTTAAGCCTCCAATTACACCGGCAATGGCAGGCCAACCTTTGAGATTTCCTACAAGTGAGGAAAAAGTAAAATTTATGTTGTAACCGCCTTTTAGAATTACCATAAATCCAACTATTGGAAGAGCTACAAGAGTTATAATCATCAGTATTGCCTGCAGGAAATCTGTCCAGGCGACAGCCAAAAATCCTCCCATTAAAGTATAAAATATGATAACTAATGCTCCTATTATTATGCCGGTCAAATGAGGTAATCCAAAAGTAGTATGGAGGGTTTTTCCGGCTCCGTTGAATTGGGCTGATACGTATAAAGAATAAAAAAATATAATTATAAATGTCGCGATAATTTCGTTTATTTTATTTTCAGGACCAAAATTTCTCGAAAGAAAACCCGGTAATGTAATAGCACCCAGTTTTTCCGTTTTAACTCGCAGGTCTTTTGCTATTATAAACCATGCCGCAATTATTCCGGCTATACATCCAACAGCAGTCCAGATTTCTATCAATCCTGCAGTAAGGACCATAGCAGGTAAACCTAAAAGCAGCCATGCTGATTCTCCTGATGCTCTCTCCGAGAAAGCTGCGACTACAGGATTGAGTCTTCTTCCTGCTATAATAAAATCTTCCTGAGTTTTTGTTAAACGGTAAGTCCAAATGCCAATTCCTAAGATAATAGCTAAGTAAATAAAGAAACCTATTAAAACCGGATCCATTAATACCTCCCTAATTTTTTAAAATATTAGTCTAGAGAGATTCCATGTCAAGCCTTTTTTTAGTCCAAAGTCCAAAGTCCAACGTCCAAAGTCAAGACAGAAAATATAAATGTTAGGGTGAAGTTGGGCAAATCGGTGTTTATCCGTGTGAATCCGTGGCTAATTTTAGGGGTGTGGGGGAGTTTTAAACAACAAAAATAAATCCTGAAGATCTGCGTTAATCTGCGTTCTATTACTGGGGTGTGGGGTGGAAACTTGACAAAATTTTAAGAATTTGTATTTTTATCTTAAGCATTAAATTTGATATTTTGATATTATTAGTACCTAAAAAGGAGGGGTAAATGAATTTTTTTAAGCTTAAAGAACATAATACTTCTGTGAAAACTGAAGCAATCGGCGGTGTAACAACATTTATGACGATGGCTTATATAATTTTTGTTCAGCCGGTTATTCTTTCTCATGCAGGCATGGATTTCGGTGCTGTTATGATGGCAACAATAATTTCTTCTGTTATTGCTATTCTTATTATGGGTCTTTACGCCAATTATCCTATAGCGCTTGCTCCGGGGATGGGAGAAAATTTTTTCTTTGCCTTTACTATTATCATTGGAATGGGAGTAGTCTGGGAAAAAGCTCTGGGAATTGTTTTTATTTCCGGTATTTTATTCGTAATATTAACGCTTTTTAAAGTTAGGGAATCGATTGTCAATACGGTTCCGGAAAGTTTAAAAAAATCAATCGCTGCCGGTATAGGGATTTTTATTACCTTTATCGGACTTCAATGGGCGGGAGTCATTGAGGATAGTCCCGGAACATTAGTTACCCTTGGTAGTCTAAATACCAATTATACACTATTATTTTTTATCGGGCTTATTATTATATTTTTCCTATACGCGAGAAAAATAAAAGGTGCGATTCTTTGGGGTATACTTATTACTGCGATTGTTGGGATTCCCATGGGTATAGTTAAGTTTGGAGGAATAGTTTCCAAACCTCCTTCCTTAGCTCCAACGTTTTTTAAGCTTGATATATTAGGAGCTTTTCACTGGGAGTATATTGTCCCTATTCTGGTTCTTTTCCTTCTCGATTTCTTTGATACAGTCGGAACTTTGATAGGCGTCAGTTCACATGCTAATTTGCTTGACGAAAAAGGAAATTTACCAAGGGCAGGCAGGGCTCTGATGGCTGATGCAATAGGAACAATTGCGGGAAGTTTATTTGGAACTTCTACAGTTACAAGCTATATCGAAAGTGCAACAGGAGTAAGTGAGGGTGGACGAACCGGGCTATCTAATATTTTTACATCTGCCTGTTTCTTGCTGGCAATATTTTTCTATCCGCTTATAAAGGCAATCGGTGGCGGCTATCAGGTTGGGAATAGTACTTTCTATCCCGTTACCGCACCTGCGCTTGTTCTTGTCGGTGCTCTTATGATTAAAAGTGTTGCAAATATAAAATGGGATGATGTAACCGAGGCAATTCCTGCTTTTTTGGTTTTAATCGGAATTCCTTTGACCTATAATATATCTCACGGGATGGCACTCGGTTTCGTTTCTTATCCTATCATGAAGCTTTTTTCTGGTCGAGTCAAGGAAATCCATCCGATTATGTGGGGTTTAGCAGGTGTTTTTGCGGTAAGCCTTGTACTGTCGACAAGATACTGAAGCAGTTTTAAGGTCTAAAGACCTTAAAACAGTTGAGTGGTTGAATTGTTTAGTGGTTGAGTAGTAAAAACAACAAATAAAAAAAAGTCAAAATAAAATCTTGTGTTAATCTTGTGAAATCTTGTGGTTAAAT
>CAZQNI010000051.1:0-8439 GCA_964594255.1 uncultured bacterium
ATCCCAATCACCCTATATGAATAAAATTTACCCCTTGACTGGATTACATTAGTTTTGTGTTTTAAGTAAAAATTAAAAATCATTCGTGTTATTCGTGCTATTTGTTGTTTCTCTCAGTTTTGGGTGGGTTGTGTTTTTAAACAAACAAAAATATTTTTTTTATTTTTCTTTGTGCTCTTAGTGTCTTTGTGTGAGATTATTTTTTTGGGAGGAGGGGGCATCACCTTGACAGAGAGAGAATCTCTATTTATAATGCCAGATATAAGAAAAAGGCTATAAAATAAAAGGAGGACAAGCCATGGCAGACAAAGACGGAATTCAAAAAAATCACAATTATCACCTGGATATCCCCATGAAAAATGAGCCTTTTACACTTCGTGGCTCAAACTCACTTGCCTGGGGGATGAAAAATAGGCTTTCCAATATTTTCAATCCCGATACTAATCGTACTGTAATGCTTGCCATCGATCATGGATATTTTCTCGGTCCGACCTCAGGATTGGAGAGAGTTGATGTAAGCATTGTGCCGCTGCTTCATTATGCTGATACCCTGATGTGTACACGAGGAATATTACGCTCAATTATTCCCCCGACCTTCACAAAAGGGGTTGTTCTTAGAGCAAGTGGTGGTCCAAGTATACTCAAAGAACTCTCAAATGAAGAGATTGCTGTTGATATCGAAGATGCCATACGTCTGAATGTTGCCGCGCTCGCGGTTCAGGTTTTTATTGGTGGCGAGTTCGAAACTAAATCGATACACAACCTGACACGACTTGTGGATATGGGCAACAGATACGGTATTCCGGTCCTTGGCGTTACTGCAGTAGGCAAAGAGATGAAACGGGACGCTCAATATATGCGACTGGCAACGAGAATCTGTGCGGAACTGGGAGCGTCGTATGTCAAGACATATTATGTCTCAGATGGCTTTGAGACCGTAACGGCAGCCTGTCCTGTCCCCATCGTTATAGCTGGCGGGAAGAAGGTTTCCGAACTTGAAGCGCTCGAGATGGCATACAATTCAATCCAGCAGGGAGCCTGCGGTGTTGATATGGGACGTAATATATTTCAATCCGAAGCTCCGATTGCAATGATTCAAGCAGTAAGAAAAGTTGTTCATGAAAATATGTTACCTAAAGAAGCATTTGAAGTATATAAGACTTTGAAGAAAGAAAAGAAATAGAGAAAGTCTATGACGGCTAATAAAGCCTTTAATCTCCTTCGCGAGTGTTTGCCTACTCTCAGCGTAGGTATAACATCAGCCGACTTTTTGAACATTGGTAAAGAAGTTGAGTTACTCGAAGGGATGGATATAAAGATAATGCATTTTGATGTTATGGATGGGTGCTTTGTGGAAAGGCTGACGGTAGGACCGATATTTATAAAAGCTGTAAAAACTCATTTGTTAAAAGATGTCCATTTGATGATTCAAAATCCTGAAGAAAAAATCATTGAATATGTAGATGCCGGCGCCGACATGATTACAATTCATATAGAATCCTGTAAGGATGCTCACCTGGTTCTAAAAAGTCTTGGAAAGATGGAAAATAAAAACGACCCGGAAAGAGGATTAATAAGGGGTGTTGCCATCAATCCCGATACGCCCGTTGACCAGCTTAAACCTTTGCTCGACAATATTGAGATGATTGTAATCCTTGCTGTAAATATTAAGTTGAAAGGATTTCCTTTCTTTGATTCTTATGCGGATAAATTTATGGAAGTAAAGGACCTTGTTTCTAACTCCGGTAAAGAAATCCTGTTATGTCTTGATGGTGGTATTAAAATGAATAATATTTCCGAGTTTGCTAAAGCAGGTGCTGATATTCTGGTAAGCGGAAGCGCAATATTTGATGGAAAAAATCCGGTGGAAAACATCCGATTTATGTTAAGGGAAATTAAATGAAAAATAGATGGTCGAAGAAAGAGGCATCCAGGTTCATAGCTAAATACGGTAAAAAATGGGGAGAAGATCTGGCTCTCCGAACCTACACAAGTAGACTTATTGGAGAGGAAAGGGGATTTGTGCTTCATGGCGGCGGAAATACATCGGTTAAAGGAACATTCATGAATGTTCTGGGTGAAAAAATTCCTGTTATTTACGTTAAAGCATCCGGTCAGGACCTTTCAAATATTAAAGTGGAAGGACACACAGGAATTGACCTTGATTATCTAAAGCAACTACAAAATTTAAAAAAGCTTTCCGATGAAGATATGGTTAATGAGCTGTTAACGCATCGTTTCAATGCAACCGACAGAACTCCATCAATTGAAACTCTGATGCATGCTTTTATACCCGCAAAATACATCGATCACACTCACGCAGATGCGATACTCGCTCTAACCAATCAGATTGATGGAGGAAAAATCACCCGGGATGTGTTGGGTAGTGATGTGATCATAATGGAATACAAAAAGCCAGGATTTGAGCTGGCCAAAGCTGCTGCACGTGCATTTCGTGACAATGCCGATTGTAGGGGCATGGTCCTAATGAAACATGGACTGCTTACTTGGGGAGAGAGTGCCCGGAAATCATACCAGAGGACAATCGAACTTGTAACAAAAGCGGAGCATTATCTATCAAAGAAAAGGGGGAAACCTCTAAAAGTTAAAACCGCCACACCTCTATCAAAAGCCAGGAAAAGATATCTAAAGGTTGCATCGATCCTGAGGGGACTTCTTGCTATCCCGACGGGAAACGCTGACTGGCCACATTTGCGTTTTATAATTAGACCTTTAATAAAAAAAGAAATTCTAAACCTTGTTGATTTATATAAGGGTATGGAAATCGCATTGACACCTCCCTTGACTACCGACCATCTTATAAGAACCAAAGCTTATCCACTATGGATTGACAAGCCAAACTATGAGGATGAAGAAAAATTAAGAGAACAAATTAGAACTTCAGTGACAAAGTACGTAGGAAAATATGATGAGTATTTCGGGCGTTATTCTAAAAAGATGAAACAAAAACTTAATCGTTTTGATTCAATGCCACGAGTGATTCTAATGCCCGGGTTAGGAGCAATATGCGCTGGTAAGGATGTAGTAGAAGCTGATATAGCAAGAGATATCACTGCTTCAACTTTTTCTGCTAAGATAAAGATTGCTTCAATGGGAAAATATGAGGGGCTAAATGAAAAACATCTCTTTGATATGGAATATCTTAGCCTTCAACATGCAAAGCTCGACAGAAAAGATGGATTTCCTCTTGAGCGTTCTGTCGCAATTGTGACCGGAGCAGCAGGAGCAATCGGAAGCGGAATTTGCGAGGAACTACTTAAAAACGAATGCCATGTGGCTGTCACAGATTTACCGGGTGATAATTTGAATTCATTAGTAAATGAGCTTAAAGTAAAGTATAAGGAAAGAGTCATAGGTGTTAGCCTTGATGTAACAAATCCAAAATCAGTTTCAAATGGCTTTGATGCAGTAATTCGAAATTGGGGTGGAATTGACCTGGTGGTGGTGAATGCAGGTGTTGCCCGCGTTTCATCTCTCAGAGATATGGATCCAAACACATTTCGGAAACTGGAACGGGTAAATATTGAAGGGACTCTTCACGTCCTATCTGAATCCGGAAGACATTTTAAAGTACAGGGAACAGGAGGTGATATTGTCGTAATATCCACTAAGAATGTTTTTGCGCCGGGCGCAAAATTCGGAGCTTACAGTGCGACTAAGGCAGCTTCACACCAGCTGGCTCGAATCGCTAGCCTGGAGTTTGCAGAGATGGATGTGAGAGTCAATATGGTTTCTCCCGATGCTGTATTTTCTCATGGTAAGCGTAAATCCGGATTATGGGCTGAAGTTGGACCGGACCGTATGAAAGCAAGGGGTATTTCCGAGAAGAAGCTTCCGGAATACTATAGAAAGCGAAATCTCCTTAAAGCAAAAATAACTGCTGAACATGTTGCAAAGGCAGTATTATTCTTTGCAACCCGTCAGACTCCAACAACAGGTTCGACCATCCCGGTGGACGGTGGGCTCCCGGATGCGACTCCGCGGTAATTACCGGGAAACTTATTTCTCCTGCTATTTTTACTGAAAGATAAAACGAATCTAAGATACAAAAAGATAATGAAATATCTAGTATTTAAGTTGTTGAAATATAATACTTTAGGTCAAATATACAATTATCCCACTTTACCCTTAAGTTATCCCTAAGTCCCTCTTAACTATTTTATTGGTTTTAAATTTTAATTTTTTTTTAATCCGTGTCTATCTGTGTGAATCTGTGGCGATTTCCTTTTAAGTATTTTAGAATGGAAGTTCTTCGTCATCCTCAGGTGGAGCCTCCATGTCTGCCGTTTCTTCTGTTGTTTCTTCGACTAATTCTTCTTCCGTTTTTTCTGTTTCGTTTTCCGGATAAGGAGTTGTGGATTTTAGTAGTACCTGAACCCTGAATGCGTTTATACTTACTTCGGTTCTTTTGAATCCGTCAACTTCTCTTGTGTAACTGGATAACCTTCCTTCGACCATAACGGGAGCTCCCTTTTTTATACGTTCACTTAGTCTTTCAGCCTGATTACCCCATAATGTTACACCAGCAAAAGTTGTTTCTTCCTTCCATTCTCCGCTTTTGTCCCTGTAATTCCGATTTGATGCTATACGGAATTTGAGATAAGCGCTGCCTGATTCCGTGTAACTTAGAATAGAGTCAGCAGTTGCCCTTCCAGTGATGAGCACAGAATTTATGTTTGGAATTCTATATTCAGCCATATTTTATTTCTCCTTTACAACAAGAATATGCCTAAGTATATTGTTATTTTTACGCATAAATTCTTTAAAGATTTTCACTTTTTCCGGGTCTGATTCAAAGTTAATTACTGTATAGAACCCATTATTATGCCCGTCAATTTCGTAGGCAAGTTCTTTAATACCCCACTCATCGATTTTTTTGACTTTTCCTTTGTGCTCTTCAAGGTGCGCCTTTATTTCTTCTATGATTTGTTTTGCCTCTTCTTCTTTTTCTGGATTTATAATGAAGGTGCATTCGTATTTTCTCATTTAACCTCCTTTTAATTCTCGTTGATTTTTGATATAGCTACATCAATGTTTTCATTTTTCCACATAAAGACAGCTTCTTTTGCTTTTTCCAATATTCCGGGTATTTCTTTTTCTTCGCTTTCGCTAAATTTAGAAAGGACCCAATTTGAAGTTTCGTTATTCTCCGGATTTCCGATTCCGATTCGTAACCTCGGTATGTTTTCACTATCAAGATGATATATTATGGAATACAAACCCTTATGCCCCCCGTCGCTACCGTTGCTTCTTAATCTTATTTTACCGAAAGGTATGTTTATATCGTCAAGGACGATGAGAATATTTTCTTGGAAAAGTGAAAAGTCTTCACGTAAATCAAGGACAGCAATTCCACTGTTATTCATAAAAGTTGTCGAATAAGCGCAGATAAGATTTTCGGTTATTGAATAATAATAATGTCCTTTACCCGGTCTAAACCTTAATTTTTTCTCAGCGCAAATGAATTGTATTAGTCTTCCTCCAAGGTTATGTCTGGTTCCGATGTAATCCGGTGAAGGATTGCAAAGCCCAATAGCTGCACGATATTCTATTCTCCACTCTCCTTTTCTTTCTGTTCTTCGGTTTTTTCTACTCCTTCTTCTCCTTCTCCTTCTTTTGTAATAATTTCTGGTTCTTCTGCTTCTTCACCTATTGCTATTTCTTCCTCAACAGGTTTAACTTCAATTAGCTTTCTTGGAGATAGGATGTTTACCACGGTTGAAGAAGGGTCCTCTTCAACTTTAACACCCTCGGGTATTTGAAGGTCTTTAATGTGTATGGATTGACCAATTTCAAGATTAGTAACATCCACCACTATTTTTTCAGGTATGTCTTTAGGCAAACACCTGATTATTAAATATCTGTGTTCTAAGTTTAATATTCCACCTTCTTCTACGCCTTTAGCTTCGCCCTGGAGTTCAAGTATTACGTGAACATTAACTTCCTCGTTTTCATGTATATGTTGAAAATCCACATGTAGTAGCTTCTCGGTTAAGGGATTTCGGATGACCTCGCGCATTAATACCTGAAGCTTTTTCCCTTCGTAGTCGAGGTTTAACAATGTTGCTTCGGAGTGCAGGGTGTGTAATACATTTTTCAGTTCTTCTTCCTTAATCATTATTGGTCTACTTTTTTCTCCGTGACCATAAATTATACCGGGAATCCATCCTTTTTTTCTTAGATGTTTGACTTCCCTGGTTCCTGTTTCTTTTCGGTCTTTTACTTTCAACTTCTCCTCCTAAATTGCGTTTTTCTATATGAAAAGTGATGACACGGATTTGTTCTCGTGGATTCTCATGATAGCTTCGCTTAGAAGTTTGGCTACAGAAACCACTTCTATTTTTTTACTCTTCTTTTTGCCCATTGGAATGGTGTCTGTGACGATAAGTTTATCGAGCGATGAGGATGTAATCTTTTCTGTTGCTTTGTCCGAGAGCACCGGATGTGTTATGTATGCGTAAATCGCTCTGGCTCCCTGTTTTTTTAATTCGTTTGCTGCCTCCGTCAAAGTTCCTGCTGTGTCTACAATATCGTCGATTATTATAACTGTTTTACCCTTTACGTCCCCAATTATATTAACAACTTCGCAATGATTTGGTTCAGGTCTCCTTTTATCGACGATAGCTATGGGTATATCCCTGTTAATTTTCTTTGCTATTACTCTGGCTACCTCAACTCTTCCGACGTCAGGAGAAACTATAACCGTTTTTTTATAATCTAAATTTAGTTTTCTTATGTGTTTAACCATTACCGGTGTTGCAAAAAGATGATCCACTGAGATGTCAAAGAAACCTGTTATCTGAGGTGCGTGTAAGTCCATGGTTAGAACCCGATTAGCTCCTGCTTTCTCGAATAAATTCGCAAACAGTTTTGCTGAAATCGGAACCCTGGGTTTGTCCTTTTTTTCTTGCCTTCCGTAACCAAAGTATGGTATAACAGCGGTTATTCTCCCCGTTGAAGAACGGCGTAAAGCGTCTATTATAAGTAGAAGTTCGATAATGTTCTCTGCGGGAGAGTTTGTTGATTGAACAACAAATACATCTCTTCCTCGAACATTCTCTTTTATCTGAATAAAAACCTCGCCGTCCGAAAATTTCCTTTTTTCAAGGGAAGACAGCGGTCTTTTTAAATATTTGCTAATGCCTTTTGCAAGACTTAAACTTTCGGAACCTGAGAAAACCTTTAATTCCAATTTTACTTCTCTCCTGGGGCGGTAGGATTCGAACCTACGAATGCGAGACCCAAAATCTCGTGCCTTGCCGCTTGGCGACGCCCCAAATAGTTATATAAGGGCAAATTTTTATAAAAGATCTTCTTCTGTTTCTTCTTCTAATTCCTGAATGTCCTCAACGTCTTCAACGTCTTTAACGTCCTCAACGTCTTCAACGTCTTCAATGTCTTCAATGTCTTCTTCAATCTCTTCTTCGCTGCCAGCTTCCTCGTCTTCATCTAATGCGTTCATATCGGCGTTCTCATCGGGTGCTTCGAAGTCTTCCTGCTCAAGGTCTGAACCCTTTGGACTTTTGCCTTCTTCTTCACATTTGCTGTAGTATTCGTCAAGGACAACTTTCTCAAGCCTTTTTCGCATGGTGTTATTTATGGGATGAGCGATGTCTCTAAAAGTTCCATCCTTGCCTTTTCGGGAAGGCATTGCAACAAAAAGCCCTTTTCTCCCTTCAATTACTTTCATGCCGCGAATAACAAAGTCGTCATCAAAGGTTACATTGACAAATGCTTTTAATCTGGGCTCATCTCTAAGGGTTACACGTACTTCTGTGAATTCCATTAGTCCTCCTTTGGTTTTAACAAGTTGAAGTACTCTTTTCGGGAGATGCTTCTGCAGTTCGTTAATGTATATTTATCTTCTTTTATATCTCCCATCCTATAGTTGTATTTTTCTGATCCGAACATTGCAAATATAGTAGGACCAGACCCGCTTAACATAACGTTTATTGGTTCTAATCTATTTAACTTTTTCATAATATCTTTCAATTGAGGATATTTCCCAATTATTATCCCTTGGAAGGAATTTCTTAATTTGCATAAAATTTCTTTTTTCCCTTCTTGCATTCTCTGGAGTATAAGGCTTAAGTCTTCATTTGTCAAGTCTTGTTTTTCTTTGTTATCCCACCATTCGTAGGCATCTTTTGTGGATATTGTAAATGAGGGAGTTGCAAGCAGAAAATTAAGTGTTGGAATGTCTTTCGCCAATTTTATTTTTTCTCCTTTCCCTCTTACCAGGGCGGTTCCGCCTTTTAGGAAAAAAGGCACATCTGAACCAAGATGTTTTGCGAATTCCATTAATTCTTCTGTTTTTTTAGGATAATTAAGTAGACGGTTTAAGGTTAATAGCGTTACAGCAGCATTTGAACTACCACCTCCGAGGCCTGAGCCGAGGGGTATCTTTTTATCTACTCA
>CAZQNI010000052.1:0-8337 GCA_964594255.1 uncultured bacterium
ATTGCCGAATAGTTTTGCGCTTTCTGAATTGCTTCTACTATTTCTCCTTCTTCATTCGATTGTATGATTTCGACGTCTACGTTGTTTTTTTCTGCGAATTTTTTTATCTCTTCATTTATTTTTTCAAGGTTCATATTACCGTAAACTTCAGGTTTCCTTTTCCCCAGAAGGTTAAGATTTGGTCCGTGAATCACAAGAATTTTTTGCATTCTACCTCCCTCGTTATAATTTTTCCTATTCCTGTAGGAACAGGTAGTCTGATTTTTCCTTTTCTTACTTTTTTATCTTGGGCCACATACTTTCTCATCTTATTGGAGTTCATATTCTTAGGTATTGCGGTTGGTAGTTCATATTCTTCGATTAGTTTTTTTATTTTTGAAAAGTCCTTCTTACTAAGTAGCTTTTCTTTCACTGCTAACTCTGCCTCTTTTACCATTCCCATTGCCACAGCTTCACCGTGAGAGTATCTAGAATATCCGCTGAGTGCTTCGATGATGTGTCCGATCGTATGTCCATAGTTTAGCACTTCTCTAATTCCTTTTTCTTCTTTTTCGTCCTTTTCGACAACTCCTTTCTTTATTTTTACACATCTTGTAACTATTTCTTCTAACAATTCAATATCTCGACTTAGTATTTCTTTTTGTTTTTTCTCAAGCATATCAAATAGAGTCGCATCGTTTGCTATTCCATACTTAATAACTTCCGAGAGACCATTTCTGAATTCTTTTTCCGGAAGGGTTAATAGTTTTTTTATGTCGATTAAAATCATATCCGGCTGGTAGAATGTGCCTATCATATTTTTGCCAAGGGGGTGATCAAATCCAGTCTTACCGCCAATTGAAGAATCTACCTGTGCTATCAAAGAAGTTGGAACGTGTATAAGTGATATGCCTCTTTTTAATGTTGAGGCAACGAATCCAGCGAGGTCTCCTACGACTCCTCCTCCCAGAGCTATTATACTTGCCGATCTGTCCATTTTCTCTTTTAAAAGAATATCGAAAATCTTTTTAATAGTATCAAATGTTTTATATTTTTCTCCGTCGGGAATGATACAAAGGGTAGGTTTAACTCCTTTTTCTATTAGTATTTTTTCTAATTCGTTTATATATAAAGAACCGACCAATGGATTTGATATTATTGCCGCTTTGTCGGATTTAAGTTCTAAATTAATTTTTGAATTATTTTGTTTTAAGAGGTTATACCCAATATAAATTGGATATGCTTTGGATTCCGTTTTAACTATTTGCTTTTCAACAGCTTGTTTCTTAGGTTTTGGTTTAACTTTTAGCTTTTTAAGTATATTTTCTGATACTTGCCCGGGTGTAATTTCTGAGGTATCTATTTTTTCATCGGCAAATTCGTATAAGCCTTTTTTCATTCTCTCGTTGTATATTTTTATGATATTATTCTTTTTCTTTATTAAAGGTCGCGTTTTATCTTTTTCCAATCTATTTTTTACTGCAGTAAGATTGGTATACAAATAAAAAACTTTCCCCATCTTAGATAAGATTTTTCTATTTTCCTTGTCTTTTACGACACCGCCGCCAGTTGCAATAACAGCATTTTTGATATTTTTTATTTGTTTTAGTGTTTCCTTTTCTATTTTTCGAAAATATTTTTCACCCGATTTCTCAAATATGTCATTTATCGTTCTTTTTTCTTTAAGTACTATATAATTATCCATAGAGAGAAAGGACAAATTGGTTTCTTTTGATATTTCCTTACCAACGGAGTCTTTTCCTGAGCCCATATAACCTATCAGAATTATATTTTCAGGCATGTGCAATCCTTTCGACGTAGGAAGCGTAATTTGTTTTTATGTCATTCATTGCATCTGCGCCAAACTTTTCGAGAAAAGCATTGGTTAATACATATGCCAGCATGCTTTCAGCAATTACGCCAGCAGCAGGTACAACGCAAACATCTGCTCTTTCCTTTTGTGCTAAGGTCTGTTTTTTAGACATTATATCTACAGACTTAAGAGGAGATGATAAAGTAGGAATTGGTTTTAAGTAGATTCGTACCGTTATATCTTCTCCGTTACTTATGCCACCTTCAATTCCTCCCGCTCGGTTGGTGCAGCGATAGAAGCCTTTTTTTCGAGCGTAGAATATTTCATCCTGTACTTTTGACCCGAATTTCTTCGCGTTTTTAATACCTTCTCCGATTTCAACTCCTTTAGCAGTAGGTATAGACATCATTGCGCTTGCAATAGAAGAGGTCAGACGACGGTCAAAGTGTACATGACTACCAATCCCCGGACACACTCCAATGGCAGTTATTTCACTTACGCCGCCTAATGAATCTCCTTTTTTCTTTGCTTCATCGATAAGTTTAATCATTTCTTTTTCGCATCGGGGGTCAGTGCACCTTAAGGGGCTGTCTTCTATTTCATCAAAAGTTTTTACGGATTTCTTTATACTGATTTTACCGATAGAAATGGTATGCGAGTAAATTTTTATTCCGAATTCTGCCAGAAAGAGTTTAAAAACAGCTCCTGCGGCAACCCGTGCGGCTGTTTCTCTTGCAGAAGCTCTTTCCAGAATATCTCTTATATCGGTGCGTCCATATTTAAATATACCGGGGAGGTCAGCATGACCGGGTCTCGGGGAAGTAATTTTTTCGTTCGACGAGCCTTTGTCTATTTTCATTATATCTTTCCAGTTTTCAAAATCCTTATTTTTTATCTGAATAGATACAGGTGAACCGATTGTTTCTTCGTATCTTATACCGGATAAAATTTCCGCCTTATCGCTTTCAATTTTCATTCTCCCGCCTCTTCCGTAACCTTTCTGTCTGCGGGAGAGTTCATTATTAATAAATTTAGGATCGATTTGTAATCCTGCCGGCATTCCTTCAATTATTACGGATACGGCTTTACCGTGCGATTCTCCTGAAGTTATTAATCTAATCATATCTCAAAACCTATTGCTTTTTTCATTACATCGATGGGAGCATCCCGTCCCGTCCATATAGTAAAAGCGCGGGCACCCTGTAAAATGAGCATTAAGCTGCCATTTACCACTTTAACCCCCTTTTGTTCTTTTACCTGGAATTTATAATTTATATCATAGTAAATGGAAGTATCTTTCATCAGAGGAAGAATCTTATTCTGGAGATCGACTGGCGTCGCATTCAGGATAACATCCGATTCCGAAGCTATCTTTTCTACGTTATCTGGAGAAATTTTATCAGCCTGATAAATCGCGCTAAGTTTTTCTGCTTTTTCTTCGATTATATCTGTTATTATAAATCTTGACGGATTTTTCTTATTAATTATGTATGAACAGGCATACGCAACTCCGCCTGCCCCTATAAGCATAACCTTTTTATCTGCGAGATCGATTTCGTATTTTTTCAAAGACTCTTCGAATCCGTATGTATCAGTATTGAAACCCTGAAGTTTGTTTTCCTCAATCAAGACAGTATTTACTGCGTCAATAGCAGTCGCATCTGTAGAAATCTCATCAAGATATTGCATTATTTTTTTCTTATAAGGAATTGTAATATTGAATCCTCTAAAGCCAAGAGCTAACATGCCATAAACAGCTTCTTTTAGTTTTTCTTCCTTTACGGGGAGCGCTACATATATACCGTCTAGATCCAATGCTTTGAAAGCCGCGTTATGCATTGTGGGAGAGAGGGTTACTTTTAATGGATAGCCAATTATACCCGTAACTAGCAAGATTTAACCTCCTCAATAAATCTTTTGACCTTTTCTTTATCCTTCTTACCATAATCTTTCTCAACACCTGTAGAAACATCTACTCCGTAAGGATGTAGGTCTCTTATGACTTGCTTAACGTTATCCGGGGTGAGTCCGCCGGCAATTATGAGAGGTTTATCGATTCCGCGCGCTATATCCCAGTTGAAGGTTTTCCCGCTCCCTTTTCCCGGGTCCAGAATGAATGCAGATACAGAGTAGTCTTGCATTTTTTCGATTAGTGTTTTTTTTGTATCGTTCTCAGTTACTGGGATTCCTTTTATTACTTTTCTGTTAACTTTATCACAATACTCAGGGTTTTCATTGCCGTGAAGTTGAACTGCATCAATAAAAGTATATTCGGTGATTTTATTTACTTCATTTAAAGCTATGTTCATGAATATGCCCACGGTAGTTATAAAAGGAGGCAAAATCTTAATTATTTCTTTTGCTTTTTCGGGAGTAATTTTTCTTTTAGATTCTGCAAATACAAAACCAATAGCATCGGCTCCAAGATTTGAAATCATTATTGCGTCTTCTTCGTTTGTTACTCCGCAGATTTTCAGTCTTGTTCTGAAGTCTCTATCCATTTTTTTCCTTCTTCCATTATTTTGATGAAGTCTTCTTTATTTCCTTTTAAAACCGATTCAATTACATATTTTAAGGCTTGTTCTAATCTATCGTATAGATCATTCTTAAAAGGATTGAATTTTTGTATCGCATAATAAAGGTCGGAATTCTCTGTTATAACTTCTTTTGTTGTTCCCATCTGGGAGACGAAAGTCGTACTTGCTACTTTTTTTAGCTCGGCATAATCGTATTCACCGTCCATGAGTGCTTTCATAAATATTATATTTATTATGTGAGATAAAGCTAAAACATAAGAAATTATCCTGTCATGTTCTTCTAAAGGAATTTCTACTATTGTTGCGCTTGTATCTTTAAAGAATGTTTTTACCTTTTCGGTTGCTTTTTTATTGCCGCAGTCACAAATACAGATTATCCTATCAGAAAGCGTGCTGACCTTTGGCCCAAACATAGGATGTGTACTTGTATAAGAAATACCGCAACTTAATGCTTTTTCAATGGCACTTTTTGAGTTGTCTTTTAAACTTGCGATATCAAAAACCGTTCCTTTGAATTCTAATTTAATAATTTTTTCAATAATTTCCGGCATAATTTCGAAAGGAATTGCGAGAAGAATACAGGAAGCTTCCTTAACTGCGCTAGCAAGACTATCAAAGCTTTTAAAATGTTCTGATTTACCCTTAGTGTCGTGAATAAAAACATTATGCCCCTGGTTTGCGAAGAAATTAGCAAACCAAAGACCCATTTCTCCGAGACCTCCTATGATAAGAATATCTTCTTTATCGCCGCTGTAAGAGGAGTAATGTAGAATTTCCTGCTGTATCTTTGATTCTGTTATTATATTCTGCATAATTGTTTTTATTAGTTCGTGAGGAAGCCTTTCTTGTGAAGCCACGTCCAGTGCATTCTTAATCACTTCTTTTTCGACTTTCCAATCTTTCAAAGGTATTCCTTTCTTTTTCTTATTTCCGCCTATTTTTTTTGTTATGGAAAGTCTTTTGGCGATTAGTTTGATAATTTCTTTATCTACTTCTCTAACTTCTTTTCTGAGTTTTTCTATCTCGTTCATTTTCCGAGAAGTTCCTTTAGTTTGTTTCCGATGTTTTGTTCTTTGATCAGAGTTTCACCAATAAGTACCGAGTCAAAACCTGCTTCTTCTAAAATATTTATATGTATTCTATTTTTAATGCCGCTTTCACTTACGGTTACATACTTTTCGGGAATGGATTTCTTTAAATCAGTAGAAGTGTTGATGGAAGTCTGGAAGGTTTCTAAATCTCTATTGTTAATTCCAATTATTTCGGCCGAAGTCGCGAGGGCTTTTTGAAGTTCTTTTTTTGAATCTATTTCTACAAGGCAATTCATTTTTAGTTGACGTGACAGATTGATAAATTTTTCTAACTGCCCCAATTCAAGTATTTTTGCAATTAAAAGGATTGCGTCGGAACCGATATAGGCTGACTCATATATCTGGTATTCATCTATTATGAAATCTTTTCTTAATATTGGCAGATTTACTTCTTTTTTTGCATCCGTTAGATGAGCATTACTTCCCCAGAAATATTTTGAGTCGGTTAAAACTGAAATTGCGCTTGCTCCGTTTTTTGCATATTCTTTTGCGATTTCTCTATGGTCAAAATTTTCTCTAAGAAGTCCTCTGGACGGAGAGTGCCTTTTTATTTCGGCGATGATAGATATATCACCTTTTTTTAAGGCGGATTTAAAATCTCTTCTTTCTTTGGGTATCTTATCGATGAAAGATTCAAGAGGAGTGAAATTTTTTCTCTTTTCTATCTCTACTTTCTTAAAAGTTACTATCTTATCGAGTATTGTTTTTTGTCTCATTTTGCTATTTCCACAAGTTTTTTGAGTGTTTTTAAAGCTTCTCCGGAATCTATAGACTCTTTTGCTTTTTCTATTCCATCGGAGAGACTTTCGGCCTTTCCGGCAACATATATAGCAGCTCCTGAATTTAGTATTGTAATCTCTCTTTTTCCGCCAGTTCCGCCTTCCAGTAAATTCAAGGCTATTTTTGCATTAATTTCGGGAGTTCCGCCTTTAAGGTCTTCCGCGTCTCTTTTGATCAGTCCGAAATCTTCAGGTGAAATTGTATATTCGGTTACTTTTTCGTCTCTTAATTCGCACACGAAGGTTTTTCCGGTTGTTGTGATTTCGTCGAGTCCGTCTTCTCCGTGAACTATCATACAATGTTTAGAGTCAAGGTTGGCAAGTACATTTGCAATAGTGGAGGTAAGCTCTTTTGAATAAACCCCTAGGAGCTGTCTTTTTGCGCCGGCTGGATTTGTGAGAGGTCCAAGGATATTAAATATAGTCCTTACAGCCATTTCTCTGCGCGGTCCTATCGCATATTTCATTGCCGGATGCAAAAGAGGTGCAAAAAGGAATCCGACCCCGGCTTCCTCTATACATTTTTCGACTTTTTCCGGAGGATTTTCGATGTTTACGCCAAGTTGCTTAAGTAAATCGGCACTACCGCAATTGCTTGAAACACTGCGGTTTCCATGCTTGGCGACTTTACAGCCTGCTCCAGCCGCAACGATGGCGCTGATTGTCGAGATGTTAAAAGTACCGGCACCATCACCACCTGTCCCGCAAGTATCGATAAGATATTCCTCAGGTGCTTTTATTTTGGTGACTTTATCTCGCATCGCTTTAACGAATCCGGTAATTTCATCTACCGTTTCGCCTTTCATCCTGAGAGCAGTAAGTAATGAAGCTATTTGAGCATCTGTTGTTTCTCCGCTCATAATATCAAGAGCAACTTTATACGCGTCATCTTTGTTTATGTCCTCTTTATTGATGGCTTTATTGATTGCTTCTTTAATGTTCATCTCCTTCGCCTCCTTAATTCTTCTATTACATCACTTATTTTTATATCGTTTTTTGCCAGCAGCACGGTTAAAAAGTATAATACGTCTGCTGCTTCCCATATAATTTCATTTTTTTCTTTTGCTTCAACTATTTCTCCTGCTTCTTCGATTAGTTTTTTCTTTAGTTTCTTTGTGTTTAAAGTCGCAGTGTAAGAATCTTTAACCGGTTTGTTTATTCTACTTGTAACCACATCGTACAGTTCTTGTAAGTTGAATTCCTTATTACCGAAGCAGGAGTAATTACCGAGGTGACAGGCAACTCCTTTTTGTTTGACGGTCGCAAGTAAGGCATCCTGGTCACAGTCCGTCCTTATTTTCAGTAATTTTTGCGTATTTCTTGAAGTTTCGCCTTTCATCCAGAGTTTTTTCCTTGACCTTGAATAATAACACATATTTCCGGTTTCGAAAGCCTTCTTAAGAGATTCTTTATTTGAGTATGCAAGCATCAAAACCTGCCCCTTTTCACCTTTAGTTATTGTCGGAATTAATTCATTTTTCCAATTCAATGATTCTATAAAACCTTCTATTAGAGATATTTTGCCGGTATAAAGAGCCATTCCAAGCTGGACATCACAGCCCCATCGTGCTAATTTTCTTACCTCGGAAATTTTACTTACTCCTCCCGCAACAGTAACCTTATTGTCTGTTCTTTCCAAAAGTTTTTCTACGGTTTTAAAGTTTATTCCCTTAAGGGTGCCTTCCCTTTCTACGCAAGTAAATAAGTATTCTGAAGCGAAATTTTCTAAAAACTCTGCTGCCCTGTAAAGAGAAATGCCTGTTGGATGAGTCCAACCTTTTGTAACAATTTCTTCATTTAAAGCATCTATGGCTATTATTATGCTTTCTTTACCTATTTCTTTTTTTAAAGTTTTTAAGAAATTCTTATTTATTTTATCATTTTCGAATGCTTTTGAACCTATTATAACCTTTTTTGCTCCAAGAGAAATCATCTCTTTTGCTCTGTCAATGCTTCGGATTCCTCCTCCGACTCTACATTCGGCTATTTTCAATATCTTTTTGATGGTTTCGATATTATTGCCTTTACCCATTGCGGCATCCAGGTCTATTACCGCCGTTTTACCGTATTTATTGAATTCTTCGGCAAGCTTTAACGGTTTATTATTTTCCAGCATTTTTTCTTTACCCTGCTTTAGC
>CAZQNI010000053.1:0-8327 GCA_964594255.1 uncultured bacterium
TCGGAGCCAGCCTCTGCTTTAGAAATAGCAATATACCTGAAAGCTCAGCTTTTAAGCAAGACTATAAAAGGAAAAGTTATTGATGCCAGAATTGCCATAGGCATCGGAAAGACAGAATCGCTTAACAGAAAAAACATAAAGGAAAGCGACGGCGAGGCTTTCAGATTATCCGGCAGCGCTCTCGATAACATATCAAAATACAGAAGGCTCTCTATAAAGTCCAGCATCGATGAATTGAACAGTCAACTGAAATTTATCTCTTCTTCTATAGACTCAATAACGCGGCGCTGGTCTACCGAACAGGCTGAAGCTATAGTTTTATGGCTTAAAGGCTCTACACAGATATCTATAAGTAAAAAACTAGGAATCTCTCAACCTGCAGTGAATCAGAGATTGCAGCTTGGAGGGCATTTCACACTAAGCGAATCTTTCGATTTATTCAAACATTTGCTTGATAAAAATTATAAGTTATGAAGTATATAAAATCAATTATAAGTGTTAGAGGTTATTATGAACGATATTAATATTTTATTACATTTACTGATAATTCACTCGACGGTCAGCTTGATATTCGCATTTAAAAATTTAGCCAATCATGTAAAGAAGAAAAAGATCCGGTCCAGGTGGCTATATATTTCCGGAGCGATTTATGCGCTGTCGATATACCTCATCTCTTACTCCTGGACGGATTTATGGATTCTGCCGCTCGGATTTGCTGCTCACTTTCTGGCATACCTGATTATGATACCTAAAAGAAGAAACCTTATTAATTTCTTCTTAAGTCAGATATTGCTTATATTTACATTGACCGCAATATGGCTTTTACTCACAGATACCTATTTATCCTTCCTTTTTGGTCTAGTAATAATCTTATGGAATTCAAAAAGAGTATTATTAGTAATCCTTGGATTTATTGTATTAATCTGGCCTTCCGGATATATAATAGGTATTGCCACCGAGCCTTTAAGAAAACAAATAAAAGAAGCAAAAGGTCTTGAAAAAGCAGGTCTATGGATTGGGATTTTAGAGAGAACGTTAATTTACATCTTTGTGTTAAGCGATAACGTTATGGCAATCGCCTTTTTGATAACAGCTAAAACGATTTTCAGATTCGGAGAAATCAAAGACCACTCGAGAAGAAAAGAAGCAGAGTATATTCTGATTGGAACGCTCTTCAGCTTTTCTCTTGCACTTCTTATTGCCTACCTCATAAAAATTTTCATTTGATTAATATTAACCACAGAGAATACAGAGAAAAAACAATTTATCAAACCACGAAATACACTAAATACACGAAACCCCACCACCTCTTTTGAATTTTTGTTAAAAAATACACGAAAAAAAAGCTAACTGGCAGTCTTACTGTAATTACTCCTCATACCTCCAAATTCTCGGAAACGCGAAAGGCACTTCTCTTTTATACTTTTCATACTCAGCGCCAAACCTTTCACTTAAGTAACCTTCCTCTTCCTTTATTAATACCTTTAGTAATACATACATCACGAAAGGAACAGAGAATGCTATCCAGGATTTAAATAAGAGGCAGATTCCCGGCACAATAAAGAAAATAAATGAAGAATATAAAGGGTGCCGACATATAGAATAAACCCCCTTTGTTCTTAAGGCATCTTCAGCATAAGCTTTATGCACAGAAAAAGCAGAAACTATAAACAACGGCAACCCAAGGACTATCAGAATAATACCCGAAATTAAGAATATCCTGTATTGTAAAAACTTGATATAGAACATCGGATAAGTAAAACAATAAATAAACATAATCACAAATGAATACCCCAACGTCAAGGCAGTAAATTTAATTCCAATCCCCCAAACTGAAATTCTATCCGACATATTAGTTATCCTTAATCGTTTTTATTTATCTTTGGAATATTTCTTCTTAACTATTCTTTCCGCGATATTTATTATAGAAGGCATAAAAAGAACAGTTGTAATAAAGCAGGCTCCTACCCCGAAAACAAGAAGCGCCCCAAGACCAACAAACCCTCTATATTTGGATATCATAAGAGAACCGAAACCGGCCATAGTCGTGAGAGAAGTTAAAAGCACCGCTTTACCTGTACTTAAAAGTACATGAGGAGTTTTGTCAAATCCCTCTACCCTGTACCTATGCAATATATGAACCCCATCATCGATTCCTATTCCTACTATCATGGGTATACCGATTACATTAACCACTGTAAGCATCATTCCAAAGGTTGAAAGAAGCCCCAGCATCCACAAACCTCCGGCAATTAAAGGAACGATACCTAAAAGAGCAAGTTTAAGACTTCTAAAATCCAACCATAACAAAAGAACTACTATAAATAACGTAAGTACCGTCGCTCTTTTTCCATCCCTACCAATCAATTCAATCAAACGAAGAAAAAGAGGAGGCAGACCGGTAGCCCTTTCGCTCACCAACTCCACCTGCTTGTTGAATCTTCTCATGTTTTCAAAATTCCAAATATATTCTCTCGGATATATATTTACAAGAAAAAGATCTTCATCATCGTTGACATATCGGCTCTTAATATTATACGGGATGTTATCAAGACTCAAAAAATCAAGATTAGCCATATCATAAATTTTCTTTCTCAATAAAGGCTCGTATAATTTTTGGAATTCGTTGAGCCTCCGAATTGAACCCGCGGGATTTTTCTTTATTTTATCCGCAAGATTCAAAATAATACTTTGAGGATTCTCGAATTCCGGATTGCCAATTATACTTTTACATTTTTCGTCGACCTTATCCCGACCACCTAAAAATGCAAGCTGAGAAAGTTCATAAATATTCATATCGAGCCGTTCTAACTGCTCTATTAAATCCTGTAGGTCGCCTGATGATACGGGAAGATTTTGCTTGTTTTTATCTAATAAATTTCTGATTTTATTTATATAAACGAGCCTCTTTCTCTGTTTCTCCATCGGAGGGCAAAAATCACCTATATTTTCAACCCTCGAAAAGGAAGGCATCCCGCTGGCTTTCTCGGCCAGAGTATAGGACTCTTCGATAGTAGACGCAGTCACCATCGCATAATCGATAGAAAGGTCAAAAGCCTCAACAATTGTATCCTGAAGCATTACCGTAGGCAAACCCTTTGGTTCTATATTAAGCATATTGTAATCAAATCTTAGCCTGTATTTATATTGATAGAAGAAAAAACCGGTAAGCACAAATCCTATTAAAAGATATATTAAAGGGCGTCTACTTACACTTTTCCCAAAATTCTCCAGAGCTGTAAATTCAATATATCTGGGCTGAAAGGGTCTTTTTCTAAACTTTGAAGAAAACTTTTCCATTGCAGAAAGAAAAGCAGGCAAGCCAATCATGGTTACAACCATAGCGCATATGATACCCATACCAAGAACAATTCCCATCTCTTTTATGCCTCTCGTTACCGATATAGAAAGAGTAAAAAAAGCTGCAGCGGTAGTTAAAGCTCCGGTTATAATTCCACCTCCTGACCGAACCAGAGCCTCCTCCATCGCAGTGGGAGGATCCTTATCAATCGTTCTACGTTCACTATATAAAGAAATAATATGAATCGCATAGTCAATACCAAGCCCGATCAAAATAACTCCGAACATAGCCGTCATTAAATTCAATCTTCCGGGGTAAATAGCAACAAGCCCCACTGTAATTATAATAGCAAGTATAAGATTAACTCCAGCAAGTATAGGTATGCTTAACATCCTGAAAGTTAGAACAAACAACGCAATAACCAGGATTAAAGCAAGTATAAGTCCTAAGGTCATGTCTCTCTCTGTATAATACATCTCGTCTCTCTGGAGAGGAATACTACCGGTAAGCCCCGCTCTTACATCCGGATAATCTTCCAAACTCTTGTTTAAAATCGACTGTATAGAGTCGGTCGAGGCTACATCTTTATCAACGTCCATCTCGTTAAAAGTGGGCTTAACAGTCATCAAAAGAACTCTCTTATCATGAGAAATAAAATAAGGATCGCCGTAAACAAATCTGTCAACCGCTTTCTCCGCCAATTCCTTATCCGCTTTTTCAGGATTGCTTATAAACTCATCCATTGTAGAAATCCAGTACTGGAAACCGTCGAGGGCTCTGACCGCTTCATCTTCTTTTTGCTTCGTGCTGAGCGCCTCCTCGTCTCCAACGTATTCTTCTTCGAAATTATCGTTTATATTCTCCAAAAGAGGTATAAGATTCAAATCAGCGAACATATCAGAGGTACTTTCCAGATCCTTTTCCTTAATAAGCATAAACCCGTGCCGTGCAAGAAAGTCTTTATCGATTTTATAGTACACTTCATCAACATACTCTGTTAGTGTCTCGATTTTCGGAGCTATTTGATCGGCAAATCTTTTTATTTCCTTCTCCTCGCCTCTTATAACTACTATTGAGTTAGTAGCGCTGTGGAATTCCTTTAAAATTCTATCGAATTCCTCTGCCATAGGGTCGTTCGCCGGCAGCATATCGGACCAGCTCATCTCCATTGTGAATCTTTTGGTTACTGACAGATATGCTACAGATATTAAACAAATCACCGCCACAAGAAAAAGACCGATTAAAATCTGCCATGGATGAGTCATCGAAAAACGCCCCCATTTTCTAAGTAATTTCTCCCTCATCTCAAACCTCCTTTATTAAAAAAGAATTCAGAATCCCGTCCCAACTCCAAATTTTTTGAACCACAAAGCGCACAAAGAGCACAAAGCCTCACACACAACACACAACCCCAAAATTTATTTTGTTGTGGCCAAATCCCAACCCCAAAATCCAAAATCCTAAATCCCAATCTTCTCATTTTGCTTTTTGCTTTTTGAAATTTCATTTTATTAGAAGTATGCCCTGGCGCGAATCACCACGCCATTTCCGAGCTTACTGTTATAAACCTTCCCTTCCCCACCTGTATAAACATTACCCATAATATTTAAATCCACATTCTCAAAAATATTGTAATTAATCACGGGAACGACAGCAGCACTACCATCAGATATACTAAAAATAGACATGAGCTGCAAATCTATTAAATCAGTTACTGGATAATTTATCAGTGCATACATCTGGTCTTGAGCTATGGTCTTACTTTCCCCCAAATAAAATCTAAGCCAATCATTAACATTATAATCTTCGTACCTTGTTTTACCTCTTCCGTTTCTATGGTATTCAAGTAAAACGTAAAGACCGGACTCAAAGGTATAATCAGATCCAAGTAGAAACTCATAATAATCATCCGAAATCTCCATAAAATTATAAGCTCCTTCACCCCATATACCCAACCCAAAAATCTCTCCGACAAACTCGCACCCGGTTAGTCTTCTACGCTCGTTTGTTACCGAAAGCGAATAGAAATCAGTCAATTTATCCTGGAACTCGTAACCTGTAAGAACAAAATCGAAATGGCCTAATCCGACTTTCAGACGAAAAAGTTTACCTGAATTGTTCCAATCACTTTCTATCGGCGAATAAAGAAACATAACACTCGTTCTGTTCAAAAGCATAATATCTAATCTTGCGCTGTTATGCCCTGTCTGTTCGTAAGTCGGATCCATTGCATCTTTTAAGTTAAAAACATCGACAGGATTGGAAAAATAGCCCGTACCAAGAGAAATCTGTTGTTTGCCAAAGATACATGCAATTCTTGAATTCGACATTCTAACATAAACATTATCGAGATATAAAGTGTCATTAAAGGTATACCTGAAATACGAGCGCATTCCCGAAGGCACTTCATCAACTATTTCCGAAGGTAAAAAATCAAGTATATTCCAGCTCTTTTTCCCAAAGTATAAATTATATATCACGTCGGCACCAAATTCTACATTAGAAGCAGAACTTTGCAAATCAAGGCGAAGCTTATCCGAATTCATTTGATAGGAATTCCCATTCTGATAAAGGAAAATAAACTGCGGTTCGAAATAGCCAAAAACATCAAGCTCCTCCGCATTAGCATTGGGCATTACCAGTAAATTCAAAACTATTCCAAAAACAACGAACATTAAAAAAGAAGCTACACTTCTCATTTTTTCATCCCCATCTCAGTAAAGAGGTTATCGGGCAGATCTACATCATAGGTCAATTCTCTGAAACTCATAGAAGTCTTAGTATTATCAAGTTTATTATACATGATCATTTTCATAGGAGTCGGTATTCCATCGATTGTTTTTACATTGCTGAGAACAAGTTCTTTTTCCAGAAGCTCCGGGTCCTTTTCATGATAATAGTCTATTACCAAGGGAACATAACTTTCCTTCTCGACCCACGCAACAAGACGCGAATAGCCAGCATCAGAATCTTTTTTGCCAGTAAGTTCAAGCTTATAACATAATTTTCCCTCTTTTTCTTCTTCTCCAAGTAAAACGGACTTATAATCATCCTCAAACTCGTTCGAAGAACCAAGGTCTTCATAAGAAAAATCACTTCCCTGTACTTTCTGTTTTTTTGCATGAGTTGCGAGCTTCCTGACTCTATTGGTCCCCGGAAAATACATCCAGATATCATCAGCGTTATTTAACATCAAAATCGCCTGATTTTTAACCCTTCCGGGCTCAAGATATTTCATCAAACTTTTTTCGCCACCGTTTTTAGAATACGTCTTGTACACAAATGTCCTTTCCTGATCACCGGAAGTAGTTATCGTCATCTCCATTACCGCTTCTGATTGTTCGGGATTTAAGGTTTCCGTCATCGTTCTTATAATCTCTTCAGCAGTAATCGCCTCCCCCGTTTCTTCCGCAATCAATCCAAAACATACAATAAAAACAAAAATCAATAAAACTTTCCTCAGCATATTCCCTCCGGCTTAGTCTTCTGTCGAAGACAGTTGATTTGTTAAATGGTTAAATTGTGAAATAGTCCCACCCACATACCACCCCAATTCAAAATATTTCTGAGGCAACATTATTCCGGCAAAAATCATTTTCGATGGTGTTCGATGTGAGTTTCATCAAACGCATTAACAAACATTTTATCAAGAACTTCCTTGTCAACACCGAAAAACTTCGCCCAACGATTTCGATAGACTATATACATCATTATCGGTATAGAACCCGTAAAAAACTCGGTCATATACATCTGAGTTACGTCCTCATCAAGAGTTATACCTTTATCTTTTGCTTCATCCACCAACCCAACAAGTTCTTCACCTGTCTGCTTTTTCATTATTTCAAGAAAAGGATCCTTCTTTCCCTTTATAGATTCCATCAGCATCAATTTTAAGACTTCCTCATTTTCCATCATAAAACCTAGCAAAACTCGCATTATCTTGTCTACCCGATCCCTTGAATCAAAAACTTCCTCAGATTTCATCTTCCTGAAAAGTTCCTGAAATCGCGCCAAACTCTCCCCCATAAAATTATCGAAGATTTTCGCGAGTAAATCATCTTTACTTTTAAAATAGTAATAAATAAGCGCTTTGTTCACTTTTGCTTTTGCCGCTATCTCACCTACAGTCGCGGCATCAAAACCCTTTTCGGCAAAAAGCGATGTAGCAACCGTTAGTATTTTCTCCCGCGCACTTTTTTTCTTACTACTCGCCATCTGTCCTCCTTAACTAACTATTTAATTAATATAATTATATAGATTATTTTTATTTTGTAAAGGGCAATCCTTAACCCCCCACCCCGATTATTAGCCACGGATTTACACATATACACACTGATTAAAAAGATTTGTTTTAGTATCCAAAAAAATATTTATTCTCTTCCTTTATTAAATTAGTAAAAAAATGAGAAAAAGAGGCATGTGCGATGCCTCTTTTCCGTTTCAATCAACTCAATTCGATCTACTCTATTATTAACTGGAAAGCCTCGGGTGAACCAGCATCATCAAAATCGTCGTGAAGCAAAACAAAATACTCTTTGTTTGCTTCAACCTCAAAACCCGCAGGCAATCTCTTCCATGCACTTGCTTCCCTCAATGCATTCGGATTGTTTTCGTCTATAACCATCAACTTGATCTCCGGTACGATTTCAGAAAAACCTTTTGCCATAAACTTAAGATTTTTCGCATCCGTAGTTTTAATTTTATAATAATCTCTGTCACCGGCCGGGAAAATAGCCAATGTCAAAGTGTCACCGTGATTTATACTTTTGGCATTACCAAATTCGTCATTCGGCTCACTTTTATCCATTTCTTCAAGAAATTCAATTTTCAAATCATATGGAGTTTCAGATAAAGCATCATTATAATCGTCGTGAAGTTTAATAAAATATTCCCCGGAATCAGAAATAAAGCAGGCATCAGGAAATTTTTTCCAACTACTTATTTCCTTAACTTTAGGGTCTGCCCACTCATCAAAAAGAAAATAAGAAGCTTCGGGAATTATTCCTTCGGGAACATTGTTTGATTT
>CAZQNI010000054.1:0-8316 GCA_964594255.1 uncultured bacterium
GCTGTCTGCTGCACATTGGGTACATAACCATAAGCCGATAAAAGCCAGGCTAAAACAGAAGCACCCAGGGCTACACCAAGTTTAAGCGCGAACAGCGAAGCGGACATAACAAGCCCTGTGGCACGATGTCCGGTCTCCAATTCCGAATAATCTGCTGTATCCGCGTACATAGCCCACTGAAGAACCGAGACGGGGCCCAAAGCGAAAGACACAAGGAAATGAAAAGCAAACATTAGAATAATATCATTAGGGCTTAAAAAGACGAAAAGCGCAGTAAACAGACCACTGGCGCCCAAAAATCCGGCGTAAGTATATTTCCTGCCGAAAACCCTGCTGAAGTAACTCGCTAAAAGGGAACCAAGAATCTGAAAAACCGAGCCAGCCATAAAGAAAACGGAGACCATATTCTGATAAGAAAAACTATATAGCCTGCCTAAAAGCATCACTTCCTGACCCTGCACGAAATAGGTAAAATAGTACATAATACAGCTGGTTCGTATAAGAATATGGGTAAGCTGAAATACGGTTGCACTGCCAATCATCAACCACGGTTTGTTTCTTGTTAAATCTTTTAAATCATCTCTCAGACGGGTTTTTTGACCTTTGGGAGGGTGCACCCTTTCTTTGGTAGTTATAAAAGTAATGAAAAAAAGGACAACAGCCAGACAGGACAGAACCATCATTGCCCGTTGCCATCCTAAAGCATCATTACCCGCTCCAAACCGCTGAACCATCCGCAGAACCGAGTATTGGACTATAAGACCGCCTATAAAAGCAGCCACAAAACGAAACTGAGAGATAATTGTTCTTACTCTCGCATTGGATGTGATAACACCCATCAAAGCGGAATAAGGTACGTTTATAACGGTATAAAGCATCATCAACAATGTATATGTAACGTAAGCATAAACGAGTTTACCTGTGGTACTGAGGTCCGGAGTGGTAAAAGTTAATACTCCAATTAATCCGATCGGTATTGCAAACCAGAGGAGGTAGGGACGAAATTTACCCCAGCGAGTCTTCGTACGGTCGGCAATCAAACCCATCATAGGATCATTGACCGCATCCCATATCTTGGTAATTAAAAACATTACCCCGACCGCTTTTGCCGAAATACCGAAAACGTCCGTGTAAAAAATAGTTATAAACAGAATAAACGTTTGAAAAAACAAATTTGACGCGGTATCACCCACAGCGTAACCAACCCTCTCCACCATAGGTACATTCTTCGTTTCAGAACCCATATATCACTCCTTTCGCTTCAGAAAAAAAATTAATCTATCCTTGAGGGAAATTATTATCCCTAAGTTCAAAACTTTTATATTTCTTCAAGCGACTGATTAATTAATGCTAAAAAGCAAATCCCACAGAGACTCTATTTATCATGTCGAATAATTCAAATTCACTATAGGAATAATCAATCCTAGCGCCTCCGTAATTAATGCCAACCCCTGCATTTAAACCTTCCTGGGAATATCTGAATTTATACCCTGCCCGGAAGAAAATCATGTCTTTGATTCCGAATTCACCGCCTAAGTGAAACTCTTCTTGCCAGTCACGAGGGTGCAACATCTCTGCTCCTATATTAAAAGATACGTCAGGATATTCTCCGAGGAAATCCATTAAATCGATACCGACACCGAGCGCAAATGTAAGAGGCATTTCAAATCCGATCCGTTCATATGTAACCCTGGGAGAAAAATTCCTGATGGACATGCCAAAAGCAAAACTCTCAAAACCAGGATAAAAGAGAAGACCAAAGTCGTAAGACAGAGTGGAAATTTCGTTAGCTACAGGCTCTTTGCCTTCCTCAACTATATTCTCTGAAAGATGCTGGGAAACGTATTTAATCTGTCCTCCCACTGTAAACTTATCAGTGAATTCTCTGGCATAAGCAACACCCGCGCAAAACGCAGATACATCTAACGGACCTATCATTGAATAACCAGCTTCAACCCCCTTATCCACTTTCGTACCGACGATCATTCCATAATCAGGAGATATTAGGCTGAAACCAAAATTTCCCCACACACCAAAATTATAGACAAACGCAAAAGAAACATACTCAATATCGGCAATCCACTGCGTTACACCCACAGAAAAATCAAAATGTTCATCAATTTCTCCTATACCGGAAGGATTATAGAAAAGAGCTGTGGCATCCTGCCCTAATACCGTAAAAGCTTCTCCCATCCCGCAAGCACGGGCTCCCGCTGCTACATCTAAAAACTTGCAACCTGTCTGAGCGACCTTGTCTTGAGCAAAGGAATTAACCGAAAAAACCAATATTAATAAAAATATAAAAAGAATATATTTTCTCATTTCTCTCCTCCCTTACCTGATTATGATGAATTTACGAGTAACCCAGTTACCATCGGTATCCTGTACATGAGCAATATAAATACCACTTACTGGTCTCTGGTTGTTGACAGTAGTCGTATACCAACCGCCGGTTTCTGTAGTCTGCCAGAACGCGGTTCCTGAGCCGTCGTCATGCTCTATAGTCTTTATCAATTCACCTGATTCGGTGAAGATACGGATGGTACATACGCCTGGAAGCTTACGAAAAGTTATTTTATTTTCATCTTCTCCGTAAATTCCTCCTGACGATTCTGTAGCATTAATGTTTAAAGGGTTAGGAACAATTGTTACCGAGTCAAGACTGTTTACGGGAGCATCTGTCAATCTTGCAGCAAATGGCTCCTGGGTCATTGTTAACCACCTCCCACTCTCCCTTCCGGAAATACCTACTGCTGTAATGCAGTAATAATAATCATAACCCCTTACAAGCCCTTCTCTATCAGCAAAACTTTTTACCTCCGGACCCACAGAATCAACCAATTGCCAATCACCAGTAATTGTACCTCCCGATAACTCATACTGGGTTCCGCCATAAGCCCTGTAGATTTTAAACCCAGCTAGATCAGACGGAGATGGTTCATAAGCAGGATCTTCATATCTCCAGTTCAGACTTATCCTTTCCGGCGTCGAAGTAACTTCAAAATGCGAAGGAGGATTAGGAGAAGCCGGAACATTATAATTAATATTAAAAGCCCTTTGAAATGTCATTCCGTTGTCAAAAAGAGAATCTTTACCGGTTGATATCACATAATCCGTGGCTATTTCGTTCAACCCGCCACCCATATATACTTCGTCTCCAAATAGTTCAGCCACAGGATCTCTTCTCTCATATTCTTCTCGAATATCGGCCGAATCCATTCCGGCAACCCACCCGTAATTACGGGCGTTTCCATTCTCCCTCATTTCACTAAGTGCGTAGGTAGTCTTTCTATCTATAGATCCAGCCACAATTGCATATACAAATCTTAAAGTATCTCCGAATTCCATGTTATAAGGTCCTATAGAGAATTTCGGCGTTGTACTGAAAGTGTAAAAGGACCAGTCCCTGGGGAAAATCTGTCCACGGTCCAACTGCCACTCTCCCATTCTATCCTGTGGTTGGTCATAATAAGTCGCCGCACCTGTGGCTGTCATATCGTACACGTCATACTCTCTACTCATATCGTAAACATTCTGGCATTCTGCAACCGTAGTATCTTCATACCCGTGGATTCCCATCCTCATTCTCTTATAAACCGATCTGTAGTCTGCAGTATCCTCCAAATCCTCCACATTTCCTACATCAAGACCATCTTCTATTGTGCTGTACATACTTGGCTGAGCAGGATCGTTGCTCGCGGCAACATCCGCAATCGGATAACTTTGCTGGACATCGGTATTTTTGGGGGCAAATAAAATCGCATGACCTGTCCAACCGCAGCCGTCTTCGAGGGCCGCCTCCCCTCCCCAATCATTTTCGCATTTGTCACCGTAAGAATCATGAGTATGTGCTCCTTTTCTTGAAAGAGCAACATAACTCATCCTAAGAGAATCATCATCCTGAGGATAGGAAAGCCTCGTATCATTATCTTCAGTTACTCCGGACCAGCTACCAAAAGGATAATTGCCGCCGTTCGGCATCGCATCGTAATGTTTCAAAATAACAACAGAATCCAATGTTTGATCCGGTAGTTCAATCTCATCATCATGATCCGTATTGCCGGTATTTATAAATGTCAAATCCCAGATTACACCATCATCGAGAGCAGTTTGACTCCATGCTAGATTTTTCTGATACACATCCATACCATTCGAAAGACGATAATGCATTTCAACCATCATATCGGCACTTCCCCATATTCTATCCGGAAGCACCTGGTCTCCCAGCGAACCAAATGGCGGTTCGCAATGCTGCCCATCAACTATTATCTCGGTAGGGGGAAACCTAAAAACTCTTCTTATATTATATCCCTCTTCATCCGGAACGTTAAACTGATGAATATTATTGCCTGAATTAGATGCACCAGCGCAATGCCCTGTAACATGATGAGGCCAGAAATTGCCGAGCGTATCTACCCAGTTCCGGCAACCGACCAGAGTTCCAGCCTGCCTGAGAAATCCTCCTGGATAATTGGTCGTAGTTTCTATATCATCCCAGGGGACATTATAGTAACCTCTACGGTAAACACATTGACTCATTGGCAAATTGGTGGCACTCTGTATACCGTCATCAAAAACTTTTGCTTGAAGCTTACCCACATCGATACTCTTCATTTGCTGAGCATAGACTGTATTTGCGAGAAAAAATATAAGTAAGAATATTAATAACTTTCTTTGTTCCATTTTCAATAACCTCCTTTTCCTCTAAAAAGAAAACCTTATTCCAAACTGCACGTATCTGGGATCAAGGTACATGAGAAATTCTCTATTCGGATCATCTATATATGGTTTATCATCGCTCTGCAAATCTCCAATTTCATCCGGCTCTTCACCCGGTGCAGGAGCAGTAAAACCTGCCCTGCCCACGTATGGTTCTTCATCATACATATCAAGATGCAGAGATTTCAGATATTTGGTTCTATCGCCATGGAAACCCAGCTGATGAAGCTCCTGCCAGTCAAACAAATTGTGTACATCCATAAATAAAGTGACCGCGGTTCCCCCAACTGAAATATTCTTGCTTAGACTAAGATCCATGTTTTTCTCGTCTTCCCATTGAATATTGTTCTGTAAGATTTCATCAAGCTCAGGGTCAGCAAAAGGATTCCAGTCTTCATATCGACCCGCTCTCCAGCTATACAGGAAGGAAAGATTATAACCTCCTAAAAATATTCCCCAATCCAGAGGAGTTTTAAAAGTAACCTGCGCCCTCCAAACCGGTTGAGGAACGGGTTCTGTCTGTTCAGGGTCAAAAAGCCCCTCTTTCGCTTCATCTACCGTGTAATCATAGTGCTGCTCTCTTCCGGTCTTTCCTTCACTTCTAACTCTATAATCGTAAATAACCCAGCCGGTAAAAAATCTTCCGTGTGGCTTTCTTAACTCAAACTCAAAACCCCGGGTATCGCTATACTCTAAATTCTCATAGGTGTTATAGTCTACAAGTCCTTCGTTACGACTATCCCTATAACCCACCATAGTGTACTCGTTATCATTATCCTTATAGTAACCAGTAACTCTGGCAAGGAACATATCGGCTATATTGCTTTCAAAACCCAACTCGTAGGAAATTGTCCTGGACATATCAATCCACGGATTCCCTATATATCGAAGCGCCTCAACACTTCTACCCCAACCGACCATAAACCTATTTTCGCTTGGTGCAAGGGAGTAAAAATGCCCGTAATTAAAGAATAATTTACTTTTCTCCAATACCGGGAAGGAAATCCCAACACGAGGGCTCAACTTCAGTAAGGCAGAGACATCTTCGACTATAGAATCCTGTTCAAATAATTCATCCTTCAAGTTGGCAGAATAATACGGAGAATAAATATGATGCTCTCTGCTGGGCCATTCGGTGTTTGGATCCGCGTAATCTAACCTTAGACCAAGATTTGCAAACATTCCTTCAAATTCGATTTTGTCCTGAAGATAAGCACCACCTAATATCGGGGAGGCATCATAATCAACAAAATAAGCCCCATCTATCTCATCTTCCTCTCCCGGCTCCGGCCAATCATAATTGTTAGATATTATATAATTTTCATATATTTTATCATAGTTAAACTCAAAACCTAATTTTATCTCATTGAACTTATTAATCTGAGAGGTTAAATCAAATCTGGCACCATAACTTTGCGACCACGAGTGATTATAATGCCCAAGTGTTTGACCAGGCCCCCATACCGAAATATCTTCATCCCCAACTAACCGGGTAACATAAAAGTCAGGGTCAGGTGTCCCGTAAGGTATGTTATTAGCCGCATACTGGGCAATATGATCCCGGTCTGTAATATACTCACCTTCCGCATTGAAAGCTTCCCCGAACCATATTAAAACAGTGTCCCTCATGCTGACAGGTACATCATACCAGAAATTTGCATCATTGTTGGACTGAAGATAAGTTAACCTCACATCATAAAAAGTATTTTCACTCAACGCATGCTGAAGGGAAATACCATACATCTGGGAACGAATTTCGAAAGGAGTTAAAGCATCTACATTGTATAAAGCAATCGGATTGTCTTCGATCTTATCGCTGCCATGATAAAGATCATTCCATTCCCCCCGTGATTCTAGCATACCATTAGCACCTCTAAGATAAACCTGTCCTATAAATCCCGGGTTCTCATAACCCACCACTTCCCCCGATTCCCAGGGAGAAAGAGAATTAAGAATCGAGTATGCACCTCTTAAATTCACCTTCATATTACCGAAACGTGAAGTAAGTTTCAAACTGGCCTGGCGCTCCCGGTAATAATCCCTGCTGTCAGGGAACGGAAACGCTTCATTAAAATCCCTGTACGAAGCATAAAAGGACATATCACCTAAATACTGACCAAATATGGGAACAGGACCTCCAAAGCCCGCGTCCAGGGTCCAATCCGGCTTGTCGGCATAAGTACCTATTCGCGGTTGGTCCTCGGGTATTTCATAAGGTTCTCTTGTATACCCTGTTAAATCGTAAGTTGTATCACCATCTTCTACTGTTATATCCCATATTGGAACGTACATAGAATCATTACTGTAAATAGAAAAGAGCGAATCAGGATTTGGCAGTAAAGTGTCTCCCATTGGATCAATCCTGCGTCTCCACAGCAGTCTATCACGAAGACCCTCAGGCGTTATTGGTTTACCTGCAGCATCTGATATCCATCCTCTCCAATCTTCTTTTGAACAACTATTCAACTTGACTGTATCATAAAACGGGCTTTCCGGATTACCCCAAACATAAGCCGGACCTTTCCAGCAAACACTATCTAACCTGACAACTGTATCAAGTCCAAGAGTATCTTCTGTAAAGAAATCTACATTCCACTGGACACCCGTATCTAACTTATTCCTGAAATAAATTTCATTATAAAAACATTCAGGATCATAAATAGATTTTTCTGAATGTTTTTGATATCCCGGAGTATATCTGAATTCAAAGGAACCTTCGTAACCCTTGGGAGATCCTTCTCTTGTAACTACATTGATAACGCCTGCACGCACATTCGAATATTCCGCGTTAAAACCTCCCCTTATCAAACTAATTTCTTTTATTTCACTGAGGTTTGGCATCATGATGGGTTCGTTGGCTCTAGCGTCAACAAGCAACAAACCATCCGCCATCAATTTTGTATCTTCCAGGCCGCTACCTCTTACACTCCAACCATCTATCCCAGCCTGTAAGTTGAGATATTGTGTCACGTCTGAGATAAGAGGTACCGCCTCAATATCAGCTCTATCGGCAGTTATGGAACTCGAAGAAAGGTCAATCCTGATAATTTCTCTCTGAGCCTGGACAGTTACTCCTTCACCCCTTACAACTGTAGTCTCTAACTGAAAATCGATAGGGGTAGTATGTCCTGATATAATCCTAGCACCAGTCTTCGTAAGACTTTTATAGCCCATCATTCTCGCCTGAATACTATAATTACCCGGATCCAATCTCGATATGTAATAATAACCATCCGCATCACAGGCAGCTCCCCTATTCGTACCTTCGATTAAAACATTTGCGCCAGGTAGAGGTTCACCTGTATTAGCGTCAAAAACATAACCAGCAACCTTTCCGGTAACTGCTGCTTCCGCACTATGAGCAACAACAAAGAAAGCAACAAACACAAGCAAGCTATAAAAAGTCCACTTGGGTAACAAATCTTTTCCCCTTCCTACTTTTATCATGAAAACCTCCTTTCTTTAGGATTTACAAAACCATAGGTTAAATCAATTGTCTGAAGAACATAATTGCCGACAAATATTATGCTAGTATGAACATCCTTAAATTTTATACATAGACTCAAATGGTTTAAAACCTCCTCGTTAGAAATTGAA
>CAZQNI010000055.1:0-8239 GCA_964594255.1 uncultured bacterium
TTTTCAGGACCCGTATTATAACACCACAAAAAAAGAAACCTATGAATTCTGGCGGACTATCGCATGGCATTTCAAAGGAAACAACACGGTTGCTTTTTACGAAATATTCAACGAGCCAACGCACGCATTTGGACTTTTAGGCAGTATGACCTGGAGCGAGTGGAAAAAAATCAATGAAGATATAATAAAACTTATTCGAGCGTATGATAAAAAAACAATTCCTCTGGTGGCGGGTTTCGACTGGGCGTATGATTTGAGTCATATTCATTATGATCCTATTAATGCGGAAGGAATTGCATATTCTGTTCATCCTTATTTTATGAAGAGAAAGAAGCCGTGGGAGCCGAAGTGGGATGAAAATTTCGGATTCGCTAAGGGGCAGTATCCCGTTGTGGCGACGGAGTTTGGTTTTGATCTTGAGCGTATCGAAAAGGGAGAGAGTAAAGGCTACGGAGAAGCTATAATCAACTATCTGGAGGAAAGGGGTATAAGCTGGGTTGGCTGGATTTTTGACGCTGATTGGCACCCGAAAATGCTTAAATCATGTGAGGGTTATGAGCTAACGGGAAGCGGGGAGTTTTTCAAAAAAGCCTTGCATGGAAAATTTAAGAAATAATTAAATTTATAATGAAAGTCTCGGTCATTCTTGCACATCCGAACAAGGAAAGTTTTAATCATGCCATTGCTAAAGTGGTTATGAATGTACTTAAGAAAAAGAAACATAAAGTTTATTTTCACGACCTTTATGAAGAAGAATTTGATCCATTGCTTCCCTCTGAAGAAATTGAAGAGGATGCCATATTGCCAGATTCAATTATGAGTTATTGCGAGGAGATATCGATATCGGACGGTATTGTTATTGTGCACCCTAATTGGTGGGGACAGCCACCGTCAATTTTAAAAGGCTGGATAGACCGGGTGATGAGAGCGAATATAGCTTATCGATTTCCGGATGGTGATAGCGGAGAAGGTGTTCCCGTTGGAATGTTAAAAGCCAGGGTTGCGATTGTCTTTAACACTTCAAATACCCCTCCCGAGCGGGAAAAGGAAGTTTTTGGAGATCCTCTTGAAACGCTATGGAAAAATTGTATCTTTGAATTTTGCGGTGTGAAAGATTTCTATAGAAGAACGTTCGGTGTGATTGTGACAAGTACCGATAAAGAACGTAGAAAATGGCTGAAAGAGGTGAAGGAGGTAATCGAGAAGTATTTCTAAAAGATATTATCACACAGATCCGCAGAGTATACAGAGAAAAGTCAAATTTGTTGTTTTAACTAAATCCCAAGTCCCGAAAAATCACGTAATTATTTTACAATCTTATAATTCTATATCTATTTTCAATCAGTTGTAACGAAATTTGCAATATGAGGTGTCATATTCACACCCCCAAACCCTTGATAATACTGAAATAAATATATATTGACTTTTGTAATTTCGTTATTATAATATTAACAATAAATAATAAAATGGACGAAGAATCGTCGCATATCATATGCCCCAATCCGTGTGGTTGGGTTCTTTTATATAACCCCATTTTTATGAGAAGTGATCAAAATTCGAAAAAATTCCGGTTCCTTTTGAGGAATCTGTTTTTTTGTTTATGTTTTACCTTTTAATAATTCGAACAAACAAATGTTTTTAAGGAGGTTTAATTAAATAATGAAAGATTTTGTTTTAACCAAAGATAGTTCTAAAAAGAAGAAAAGGAAGTTAATTCCCAGGACTCTCGGACCTGTTTCCAACCTTGAGGAATATGTAAAGCCCGATTGGTGGCAAACTTTATTTAATCCTTTTTATCTTAAAACAGACGGAGATGTAGTTAATAATGATATTGCGACAAGAAAAGAAATCGATTTGTTTGTCGAAATTCTTAATTTTACGCCTGAAGATGTGATTCTCGATTTATGCTGCGGGCACGGGCGTCATTCGTTGGAACTGGCGCGAAGAGGATTCAAGAACATCCACGGATTAGATCGTTCCCGTTACCTGATACGTAAAGCAAAAAGTCAAGCGAATAAAGAGGGACTGAGTGTAAAATTCAGAGAAGGCGATGCAAGGAAAATGTCTTATCAGGATGACAATTTTGATTTTGGTTTGATTTTAGGTAATAGTTTCGGTTATTTTGAAACGATAAAAGATGATCTTAGAGTTCTTAAGGAGGTATTTCGTAAATTAAAACCTCATGGTAAAATCCTGATAGATGTTACCGATGGGGATTTTATGAGGGATAACTTTCAACCCCGTTCATGGGAATGGATTGATAAGAAAAGTTTTGTTTGCAGGGAACGCTCTCTTTCTCTCGATGGTCAGCGGTTGATATCGAGAGAAATTATTTCCGACGTAGGAAACGGTGTTGTCGTAGACCAGTTTTATTCGGAAAGGTTGTATAACAAAAAGAACCTTACTAAACTTCTTGAAGAAGTGGTTTTTTCCGATATAACTTTTCATGGCGGATTTAAAAGCGATTCCGAGCGAAATCAGGATCTGGGAATGATGGAGAAGAGGATAATTGTAACTGCGGTTGCCCGAAAAGAATGGGCGCCGAGAAAAGTTACTGCCAGGCAGGCAACCAAGAATGTGGCCGTGCTCTTTGGCGATCCGAGAAAAAATGACCCTGTTAAACCGCTTGGAGTATTTAGTGAAGATGATTTTTATACAATAGACCAGCTTAAAGGGGCGTTGAAAGAGATTGAAAAAGAACACAATTATCGTTTTTCTTATCTTGATAATCATGACACATTCATACCGGATTTACAAAAATTAAAGCAAAGAAATGAAGTGGATTATGTTTTTAATCTTTGCGATGAAGGTTTTTACAACGATGCGAGAAAGGAACTTCATGTGCCGGCTCTGCTTGATATTTTAGGTATTCCTTACACGGGTTCCGGACCTCAATGTCTTGCTTTTTGTTATGATAAGTCACTTGTTCGAGGAGTCGCATCCGAGATGAGAGTGGCTTCGCCCGATGCTTTTTTTATTAAACCCGATAACACCACTTTTGAGATACCTTTCAAGTTCCCGGTTCTCGTTAAACCCAATTTTGGCGATTCGAGCTTTGGCATAACTCAAAAAAGTGTTGCAAGCACAATTGAGGAAGTCGTTAATGTGATTTCAGATATAAGGGAAAAGTTTGGATATGACAAGCCTATTCTTGTGGAAGAATTTCTTACGGGCAAAGATTTAAGTGTGGGAATTATTGGCAATCCGCCGGAAGATTATACGGTTCTGCCGATAATAGAGGAAGATTATTCTTCTTTGCCGCAGGGTTTGCCCAGGATTTGCGGATATGAGGCAAAGTGGCTTCCGGAGTCGCCCTACTGGCAATTAAGGTCGAAACCCGCGAATCTTGGAGATGATTTGGAGAAAAGTATTGTGGAGGGTTGCCTTGAGCTTTTTGAACGGTTTGAATGCCGTGATTATTGCAGGTTTGATTTGAGGCTTGATTCGGAAGGGACGCCGAAACTTCTCGAAATCAATCCGAATCCCGGATGGGTTTGGGATGGGCATCTTGCTAAAATGTGTAAACTTTCAGATATTTCTTACAAGGATATGCTCTGGATGATTTTACAGGCAAACGAGCGGAAAATAGCTGCTTCGGAAATTTAGGAAAATTTGGATTGAGTCTTCTTATGTTATCTTTATGGATAAATAAGATTACCTAATCCGTTGAAAACGTTCTCATTCAACTTATAAGTCCTGGTTTAACGGTCGCTGCATTGGTATCACTTTGGGATTCAATAGCTGCATTTTTAATTCAGTGGAGTCCGAACCGTAAAGAAATAAGACTTTGTGATCGACTCTCCGGAGCTCAAATTTCCTTTGTCAATCGGAAGTTATAATAGTAGACACTAAGGCTTACTGGTTTTAAGAGATCCTTTTATTTGTATTGTTATATAGATAAGTCTAATAACTGTCGACTACTAACTTTCTTTATTGGTTATTGAACCGATTCGTAACTTGGGAACTCAAGACTTTACAATTAAAAACCTTGACAAAAATACATGAGATATCTATCAATAGCAGAATTATGAAAGAATTAAAGGATATCTTAATGCTTATATTAAAATATAAAGGACGATTGATTCTCGGGGTTTTGTTTTTGCTGATTGTTGATGGTAGTCATATGGTTATTCCCTGGGTGCTTAAGTTTGTTATAGATGATCTGGGCTCTTTACCTCTTTCTCGTCCATTACTATTCTATGTCTCTATTATTATAGGTTTTGGATTGATTGTTATAATTTTTAGATATCTCTGGAGACTTCTTATAATAGGAGCATCTAGGATGATAGAACGGGATATAAGAGATGATTTTTATCGACATTTAATGTCCCTGGGCGCTCGTTTCTATCATGAAACCGATACCGGAGATATTATGGCACGCGCAACGAACGATGTTTCAGCCGTTCAAGAAGCAGCCGGATTCGGAGTGGTGATTACGGCCGATATTGTGTTTATGGGTATTTTTGCTCTTATTATGATGTTGTATATCAGTATGCCTTTAACATTTTATACGCTTACTGTTGGTCCGTTTATTGCTATCACTACATATTGTTTTGGGAAAATGGTGCATATGAAATTTGAGCGTTCCCAGGAGGGATTTTCCCTCTTATCGGAGAAAGCCCGGGAATTTATAAAGGGGATACTTATAATAAGAAATTATGCACAAGAAGAGGGAGCTATTGGAGATTTCAACGAAGTGAATAAGGAATACCTCGTGAGGAGTATGGATTTAATTAAATATTGGGCAGGATTTCGCCCTGCAATTTTCTTTTTAGCATCAGTTGCATTTGCGATTGTTTTATTCTTCGGGGGGAGGGATGTCATAAGCGGGAATATAACGCTGGGCTCTTTTGTTGCATTTTTTTATTATCTTGATCTCTTGATATGGCCGATGGTAGCGGTCGGTATAGTTGTCAATGTAATCGAACGCGGAACGGCGTCCCTTAAAAGATTGAATAGGATATTGAATCTTGAGCCTGAAATCAAAAATATTGGAAAAGAAAAAATTAGTAGAGGACTTATTGAACTGAAGGACGTTTGTTTTAGTTATAGCAATTCTGCTGTCCTAAAAGGAATAAATGCACGATTTGAACCGTATAAGAAAACAGCTATTGTCGGAACAACCGCTTCAGGAAAATCCAGTATAGTTAAACTTCTCTGGAGATATTTTGATGCCGAAGGTATCTTTATAGACGGTAAACCAATTCAAGATTTCTCTTTGGAAAATCTAAGAAGATCCGTAGGGCTGGTTCCTCAAACGACTATCTTGTTTTCAACCACAATTAGAGATAACATCTCTTTTGGAGTACCAGTAATAGCAGACGAGGAAATAATAAGGGCAGCGAAGAAGGCAGAAATATACGAGGAATTAATGGAGCTTCCTAAAAGGTTTGATACGCTCCTCGGAGAAAGAGGAACAAATCTTTCCGGCGGGCAAAAACAACGTATTGCCATAGCTAGAGCTTTAATACTTGATCCTCCGATATTAATATTTGATGACGCACTTTCTTCCGTTGATTCTCATACGGAAAGGGCAATAATGGAGAATATTGCTGATTTTCTCAGAAGCAGAACGTCCATTATAATAAGTCATCGGATGTCTGCCGTACAGGATGCAGATGAAATACTCGTAATGGAAAATGGTGAGATAATTGAAAGAGGGACGCATAGAGAATTAATAAAGAATGAGGGTTTATATACGCGTCTTTATGAAAAGCAAAAGCTGGAGGAACTTCTTGAATGATAAACGATGAACTTTATTTTGAAGAAGACAAAACGGGAAAGATATACGATTCTACAATAATGAGATGGCTCATGCTTTACATTAAACCATATTGGAGGACTATTCTTCTGAACTTTTCCCTTCTTCTCCTGTTGACCGGAATGAATCTAACGCTTCCTTTTATTTATAAAATAGGTATTGACCGTTATGTATCTCCAACCGGCAAAGAGGTTCTCAAGGCAAAAGAAATACCTTTGGAGCTTCCAGATAAGATTATTGAAAGTTCGGATAAACGGCAATTCACAGATCTTGTATCGGTCAAAGAAACAATTAAGGGAAAAATGGAAGACGCCGGCATTGTTTCCAAGGGAGATTATTACCTGATAAAGAAAGTCGAAGGTATATCCGGAATAGTAGAGAGAACCAAACATTGGGAGACCGATGGATTTTACGTATTGGAATCCTCCGCGATGGCAAAGCTTTCAATAGCGGATAGAATACAGCTACGAGCAGGCGACCTTAAAGGAATTAAAAAACTTGCTTTTATTTATTTGATTCTGATTTTATTGATTTTTGTATTTAGCTATATCCAGGTTTATCATATCCAGTGGATTGGACAAAGAATTAGCTATAGTATAAGAGAAGATATTGTAAAAAAACTTACGACTCTGGCATATAACTTCTTTCAGAGAAATCCGGTCGGAAGGTTGGTAACCAGGGTTTCAAATGATGTGGCGGCTCTTAGTGATTTTTTTTCAGAAGTCCTGGTTTACCTTGGCTCTCATGTTTTGACTATCTTAGGAATCTTGGGAATAATGTTTTATTTGAGTCCGTTGCTATTCCTTGTAATACTCGCAGTCATTCCCATTCTTGCCTGTATTACCTTTATTTTTAGATTTAAGGCAAGAACGGTCTACAGAGATGTGCGTAAAAAACTTGCCGTAATAAATTCAAATATATCGGAGAGTGTCTCGGGAATTTCTGTAATTCAATCGTTTGTTCAGGAAAAACGAAAAGAAAAGGAGTTCTCGCAAATCAATAAAGACTATTATTTAAGTACATTTAGAATGATAAAGGTTTTTGCCGTTTTCCGTCCTATGATTGATTTGATATATTCAATCGGAGTTGCACTTTTGATATGGTTTGGAGGAAGAGGTATAATATCGGCCGTAGTTAGTTTTGGGACTTTTGTAGTATTTATATCTTATCTTGAGAGATTATTCAACCCGATAAGACAGTTGAGTGAATATTTCAATGTAATGCAATCTGCAATGGCTGCCGGAGAAAGAGTATACAATATACTTAAAAATAACGAGAAAATTCCCGATCCTATTATACCCGAGTATCCGGAACTAAAAGGCAAGATTGAGTTCGAGAATGTTTGGTTTTCTTATAATGGGAAAGACTGGATATTGAAGGATGCATCTTTTGTAATTAACCCCGGAGAAAAAGTAGGGATAGTGGGATATACGGGTTCGGGGAAAACTACTATCGTTAAACTTCTCCTTCGACTTTACGATATTCAAAAAGGTTCAATAAAACTTGATGGTACAGATATAAGGAATCTAAACAAACATTATCTAAGAAAACACATAGCAACTGTTTCGCAGGAGGCATTACTTTTTGCCGGAAGCCTGTTAAAGAATGTGAATCTCTGGAGGAAACCGGGTGAGACCGCTTTAAATAATGCTCTAAAGGTTTCAAATTTGGATAAAGCGATACATAGGAAGAAGATTTCCCTGGATTTCAAGGTTACAGAGGAGGGGGGTGGAATTTCGGCGGGAGAAAAACAACTGGTAACATTTGCGCGTTCTTTAATAGATGATACGCCAATACTTGTTCTTGACGAAGCTACAGCCAATATAGACCCGGAAACAGAATGGTTAATTCAGGAAGCCTTGCGAAAAATGATTAAAAACCGTACTTCGCTCATCATAGCGCATAGATTGTCGACTTTAAAGAATATAGATTCGTTAATAGTTGTTCATAAGGGTAAAATTGTCGGGCGGGGCAGTCACAAAGAACTTATTAAACAAAAAGAAGGTATATATCGAACACTCTACAAATTACAGGAGATAGCTTAACTCTTAATTGTTTGTTGGTTGAGTAATTCAAATGTATATGCTTTTAAAAAAACTTAGGAACACAATTACACACTTGACATTTCGCAGAAAGCTTTTATTATAGTACAATATTGTAATAATTGCATTTTTGAAACGGTTACAGTAGAGGAGGTGATATGGAAAAAGAGTATCCTTTGGGTGGTGGGGGTTTGAAGTGGACTCATTCTTCGTGGCTTGAGGAAAATTTAGGCGGTAAATTTTCCATTCTTGATGTTCAGCCTGATATACACGATTATATACTTGAGCATATTCCCGGTGCTGTTTATTTTAATCCTAATTTGTTGAGGGTTCCCTATAAGGGTATGCCCGGTGTTTACGTATCTGAAAAAATTGCGGAATTGCTTTTCAGGAGAGTCGGGCTTTCAAATGATTATCCGGTTGTGGTTTATACGGG
>CAZQNI010000056.1:0-8224 GCA_964594255.1 uncultured bacterium
TAATCGATAGTGATGTAAATGCGGGTACATATACAGTTGTTGTTGCAGAGGGGATAAAAGATGCATCAGGAGAGGAAATGGTTGATGAAAGTCTTGGGGTGGATGCGTTTGGGCATAAAAAATTAGCCGGAGCCGGCAGGTATGTTCGGCGCCAATTAGAAAAAAGATTGAAAGAAGATCCGGAAGTAAAGAAATTTATGAAGGAACAGGGAATGTTTGTTCCGGGATTGTACGAGGTGCCTGAAGTTCGCGATGTTAAACCTGAGCATCTTGTTCGCTCGGGCAAATCTTCCGCTTTCGATGTAAATTTTGGCATGGAAGTTGGCGCAGGAGCGGTGGTTCTCTTACTTAACGGGATGAGTGGAGTTACCGTTCAGGATGTTAAGAAAGGGAAAGTTAGATATCTTCCCACAGAAAAGGCGATAAAAGAGCGAAGTGTGGATCTTGAAATGGTTTCTTTTTACGAGAGTCTTGGATTTTGTTTCGGAAGGAAGCCCGACATATATAAGGCAAAGTTTGAAGAAAACAAGGGGGAGATAGAGCGCCATCTTTAGATTTTAATGAGATGGTAAAGAGGAGGGAAAAATGTCGAAGATAATCGTATACTCGACGCCCAGCTGTCCCTATTGTAATCTGGCTAAAGATTATTTGAATCAAAGAGGTGTTGAATTTGAGGAAAAGGATGTTTCGAAGGATAGGGTAGCTGCCAGGGAAATGATTGAAAAGTCAGGAGAGATGGGTGTTCCTCAGATTGATATTAATGGAACGATTATAGTTGGTTTTAATAGAGATGCTATAGATGAAGAGTTAAGGAGGATAGATGGCGATTTTTGAAGCAAAGGAGATTTTTAAATTCGCAATCAGGATTGAGGAAAACGGTGAGAAATTTTATCGATTTGCAAGTAAGTTAGCAGATGATGAGGAAACAAAAAAAATATTTAATTATCTCGGAGATGAAGAGGTAAAACATAAGAAAATTTTTACCCGCTTACTTTCCAAAATAACTAAAGATGTATCTTTTGATAATTACTCCGATGAGTACTTTGATTATTTAAAGTACTATGTTGACAATGTGATTTTTACCGAGGAACAGTTGGAAAAACAGCAAAGTGAAGTAAAAGATGTTCTTTCTGCCGTCAAATTTGCAATGCAGAAAGAGTTGGATTCGGTTCTCTATTATCATGAAGTGGAGAAATTTGTATCCGAAAACCAGAAGAGTTTGATAGAAGAGATAATTGCAGAAGAACGAAAACATTACGCGAAACTATCGGAGATGAAAGAAAATTTAAACTGACTTGAAAGAAAAAAAACGTTCTTTTTCTCTAAAAATTATTGTTTTGGGATCAGGAAGTTGTGTTCCTTCCTTTGTAAGATATCCGGCTTCCTACTTTTTTCATTCGCCCAGTTTGAGAGAAAATTGGCTCATAGATATAGGCGAAGGGGCTCTTTTTAGGTTGTCGGAGGCGAAAGAATCGTATAGAGAAATAGACAGAATATTTGTGAGCCATACTCATCCTGATCATATCGGAGCTCTTGTACCCTTACTTCTTGCTTTAAATTATACTCCCGGGTTCAAGAGGCGGAAACCTTTGTTTATATATGGTCCCGATAATGTTTGGGAGTACCTTCGGATGCGTTTGGATTTTGCTCCTTATCTAAAATGTGATTTCCCGCTGGAGTTTATTCCTTGTTTTCACATGAGTGAAGTTAAAATCGGAGACTGTTTATTAAAAACAGAAAAGATGGAGCATTTTGAGCCTACTCTTGGTTTTCGGTGGAACATTGGAGATAAGGTTGTAGTTTACGGGTCGGACGGCGCTTTATCGGATGCTTTAATCGAACTTTCTCTTAATGCCGATTTGTTGATATTGGAGAGTTCTTACCCTAAGAATAAGCCGGGTCCGGGCCATTTAACAACATTTGAAGCTGGTAAAGTGGCCGCGGAAGCCGGAGCAAGAAAATTGTTGCTTTCTCATTTTTATCCCGAAGTCGCAGCAATGAATGAAGTTGAAATAAAAGAGCAGGTAAGGTCTTCCGGCTATAAAGGAGAGATTCTCGTAGCAAAAGATTTGATGCATCTGGGGCTATAAATGAGAATATTTGACCAGAAATTGAAACATCAACCGTTTACTATAGAATCTTCAGATAGGATACGTTATGAACAATAAAAAGCTGAGATTTGGTTTCAAGAGGTGGTATTTCTTGATTGCTGTGCCGTTGGTAGGGCTTTTAATGTACTTTACAGTCCCACTTGTCGATAAACTCATAGTCATAATGGCTTACGGATATGCGGAGTCCAAAGAAGGCCTGCATTTTGCGAACTCCAAACTTGGGCTCCTGTCGAATGGTGAGGTAATACAGTTTCCCTGGGATGTGATTCGCAACCTTTCATTCTTTGTAAGTCTGATTTTATATATTTTCTTAATACTATGGATAGTGAAGCTGATAGATAACAGGATATTTAGTAAGGGGTCTAGATAATCAAGTACACCGTTTCCCTACCAGAACGCAGTTACCAAGATTATTTATTTAATGCTTTGATGTATTGAAGGCGATCATATAGTTCGATTTTATCTTCTTCTTTTTTACTCAGTTTTCCCCTGAAATCCTCGATGTTCTCATAATTGTGTTCATTCATCCAACTTTTAATCTCCTCGAGCATATTATTTATGTGATCAAGGCCATTTTTGTAAAGTGTAGAGCATATCTCCACAGCTTTTGCCCCGGCTAAAATTTGTTTTATGACATCATGTCCTGAATGGATACCGGTCGTGGCAGCGAAATCGCAAGGAATTCGTTCAGATAAAAGAGCTATCCATCTTAGACTATTACTAATTTCATTGGGAGAACTTAGAGGATTGCCTCCTGTTAGTTTGATATTTTTAATATCTATGTCAAGCTGATAGAAACGGTTGAACAAAACTAGACCCTTTACGCCTTTCTTTGAAAGATCATTAAGTATTTTTGCAATTGATGTAAAGTAAGGTCCGATTTTGACCGCTACGGGTAAGTTGATTTCTCCAAGAACACCGTCTAAAATATCTAAATATATTTTCTCTATTTCTTCGCTACTCCTTTTTAAATCACTCGGAAGTACAGAAATATTGAGTTCCAGAGCATCAGCTCCCGAAAGTTCGAGTTGTTTTGCATAATCAATCCACCATTTGGGAGAAATACAATTGAGGCTTGCAATTATTGGAATAGAAATCTCCTTTTTTGCTTTTTTTATTAAGTCTAGATATAAGCTGGGACCGTTAGCCATACTCATTCCCCGGACATACTCAAAAGCCTCCGTGTGATTAGGTAGCCAGCTTTCAGCTATCAATTCTTCGGTTTCCGTTTCTATTTGTTCTTCGAAAAGAGATTTTAATACGACTGCTCCCGACCCTTCTTCCTCGCATTTTTTTATTTGTTCAATGTTAGAGGTCAAATCACAACTTGCAACAATTAAAGGGTTTTTTAATTCTATACCCATATATACAGAGGAAAGATTTGCCATATTTGCCTCCCGGCTACTTTATATTTATATTATTTTTTATTAATTTTTTTGCCTTTTCTATTGCAGCATTACAAAAATCATGTTTCATTTCAGGTATTTCTTCCGGTTTAAAAAGTTTGGCATCCAGAGCATCATCGCCAGCTTTGATATTCCCTTCGGTTATTCTAACAAGAAAAATTATGATTAAAAGACTCCCGTAGATTTCTACGTTATGGCTGTGAACGCCTAATAATTCTGTTACTTCCCCTTTTAAAGAAGTTTCTTCATAAAGTTCCCTTAACGCTGTTTCTTCCGGTCTTTCTCCGAATTCCATAAATCCCGAAGGAGGTGCCCAAGAGCCTTTTGAAGGTTCTATTCCTCTTTTGATTAGCGCAATTTTGTTTTCTTTTATTCCTATGATTGATACACAGGGAAGAGGATTTTTGTAATCTATGAAACCGCAGGAATGGCAGTTTTTTCGTCTTTTTCCCTCAATAGAATTTATCTGAAGTTTTTCACCGCATATTGGACAATAATTGAATTCTCTTTTAGGAATACTTTCATGTTTTGTCATAAGCTAAAATTAAGGTTTTGTAGAATTAAGTCAAGACTGTGTGTTACCGCAGAGACGCAGAGAACGCAGAGCCACTCCGCACAACAAAATTAAAATTGTTTATTAAAACCCTCAACCCTTCCCAGAATTAGAAACAACGAATAGCACGAATATCACAAATAAAAAAAATTACCACAGAGTACACAGTTCTTTGTGTCTTGGTGACTTAGTGGCTGATTTTTCTTGTTTTCCTGTATGCCCAGGTTAAGAGAAATATCAAATAAAACAAATATATAATGAGAATTAAAGGTTCATTTTTCTTGGTTTTTATAATCACATAAGGTGTTTTCTCAATTATTATCATTATTTCGTTCATTGTAAATCCGATTATCCAGATAAAATTACCAGTTATTCCGCTCAAAAAAGGAAGTAGAAAGAAAATAAAACAGCCCGAGATCAATGCGCCGGTAAGCGGGATAAGTATTAAATTAGCAATCAGACCGATTAAAGGTATATATCCGAAGTAGTAGGAAACTAAAGGTAGTGTGCCGAGTTGTGCGCTTAGCGTAAGAAAAAAAGGAATTATAATCCACTTTTTGACCCAATTGTTTGGTATTTTTCCCAAATATTCTTTAAGGATATTAAACATGATAAGAATCGAGAATACCGCTAAAAATGAAAGTTGAAAACTTATTCCGAATATGCTTCCTGGCATAAGTAAAGTGATAAAAATACCTGCTGCGCAAAGTGTATTTAATGGATCGATATTTTTCTCTCGGGATTCGCCAATTATAAAAAATAATAACATTATGGAGGCACGCATGACAGGTAAGCGTAAACCTGTAAAAATAGCATAAACTAAAACAAAAATCCCCGAAATTAAGAGAGCCGGATTCCTTTTTAATTGTAAGGTTCTAAAGAAAAGAAAAATAATAACAGAAACAATGCCTGTATGTAGTCCGCTAACTGCGAGTAAATGAGCCGCTCCGCACGACTGAAATCTGTTATACATATATGAAGGGAGTGATTCTCTTATGCCCAGAGTGATTGCTGAGCACATTTCTCCGATATCACCTGGACATTGTTTTCGGATTTTTTTATCCAGAGATTTTCTCAGAGAAAACAACTTGTTTAAGATGGTGGGTGAAGATTTTGTTGATTCTACATTTGTCAATCTCGAGAACCCTCTAATTTTCGCAAACTTTCCGCTGCCTTTAACAAAGTCTCCGCTATTTGCAGGGAGTTTTACATATAATTCTCCAAAAATAGGGTCTACTATTCTGTTGTTAAGGTAAAACCCTCTAAAATATATACGTTCTCCTCTTAGAGGAATTCGAGAGACTTGAAAGACTCCGGCAGAGAAGAAAAGAACAAGGAGAAGCGCAATATCTATTCTTTTTATAAAAAAACCAATGACAGAAAGCAATAATCCTATTAAAAGTATTCTTATATCTAAAAAAGAGCCGACATAAAAACCGGCTAATAAAAAAAGGAAAACTGCAAATGCGGGCCTTTTTTTTAAGGTTTTATTTATGTTCATTTTTGGTTTACAACTTTAATTATTGGGGGAAAATGGGAAATTATGATTTGCTAAAGAATTTTCTTATTCCAGTATGGTTTTTTAATTCTTCCATAAAAGTTCTTGCCCTTGCGTGATTCCTGTCCAATTTTAGGACTTTTTTTGTATGATTTAATGCATCTTTATATTTTCCTAACTTGGCATAACATTTGGCAAGATTAAAATAATGTTCGGCTGTTTCTTCGTTTACTGCCGCCTCAAGACATAGGTCCAAACCCTTTGTATCTCTTCCGGAAAGTATCAAAGACAAACCATAGTAGCTTTTGAAGGTCTGGTTGTCTCTGTCGAGATTGAAAGCTTTTCTGAAATATTTGGATGCACGGACAGGGTCTGCCATCAAATATCTCATTCCTTGCTCGAACAACTTTTTCCTGCTGTTTCTTCTGTCTTTCTCCTGGTCCTCTTCAAAGATCCCCAGAGTACATTCTCTGATATACTTGCCTCTTGTATCCGAATCTTTTAGTGTAAGGTAAGCCGTGGTAATTTTTAAAAAATAAGGGAGAAACTGATTTGCTTCTTCAGGAGATAGATGGTCGGGGTGATATTTGGCGGCAAGTTTATAATAAGCTTTTTTTATTTCGTCTTCGGTTGCATCTTTAGAAACGCCGAGTATTTCGAAATATTCCATAGTGTAATTTTAAAGATGTGGCAAAAAAAGTCAAGGGTATTTCTCGTATAGCGGTTCTATGGTACTGCTACTCAAGTTTTAGTTGGTTTGCAAAAAACTGTATTGGTCCTTTTTTTTTGGAAATTAAATATTAAAAATTAAAAAGCAAAATGACAGGTGAAAATGCAAAATTATCCCTTCCCCCTAACCTCAAAAAAACATTTCTGATATTCGTGAGATTTATTGTTTCTTTCATAGATTCTTCGAATCTAAGTTGAGTTGTTAAGTTGTTGAGTAGTTAAGTTGAAGAAAAGGAATAAAAACTTTGTGCTCTTTGTGTCCTTTGTGGTTCAAATAATGTTCGGGGTGGTGGTGGGTTTTCAATTTTTGAACTTTGATTTGTCATTTTCCATTTTGATATTTAATTTTTACATTTTTAGCGGCTCTGCCACCAAATAAAACCTTGACTATTCAACTGTTTTTGATAAATTAATAAAAAAGGAGGCTTTATGAAGGGGAAAATTGCATGGATTTCCTGCTTCGAGTATAGTACTATGTCTTCAATACGGCATTTGCCAATTGGCAAATTAAAATATAAGGGAAAATTAGATCCTTGATATTTTTTATTATGACTGATATCCAAAATCTTAAACCTATAGTTCTAATATTTCTTAGTTTTTTCACTGACAGATGAATATTAAATTTAAAGAAAAAAGAATTTTAATGGATAAGAAAGAGACGGAAAGAACTATCGAAAGACTCTCTTCTGAAATTATAAAAGATAATCCTGACATTGAGGCTCTGTGTATAATGGGTATTAGAAAAAGAGGGGATGTTCTTGCTAAGAGGTTGGCTAATATTTTAAGAAAATCAACCTCATGGGAAATCAAAGTAGGAGTTCTAGACATCACATTATATAGAGATGATTTAACAATATATGGACCTAAACCTATTATTGGTTCAACATATTTTCCCGGTTCGATAGACGGCAAAGAAGTTCTGTTGGTTGACGATGTGATTTATACCGGAAGAACAATAAGATCTGCTCTTGATGAAATAATGGATTATGGCCGTCCCTTGAGAATAAAGCTTGCCGTTATGGTTAATAGAGGAGGAAGAGAACTTCCTATTCTTCCCGATTACACCGGAATTTCGGTGGAGCTGGGGGAAAAGGAAGAAATTCAGGTTCTCTTAAAAGAAACGGATAAAGAGGATACGGTTAAGGTGGTAGAGGTTTTCAATGGAGTTAGATAGGAAAGATTTATTGGGGATTCAAGACTTATCGAATGATGAAATTGAGGAGATTTTGACCACTGCTGAATATATGGAAGAAATTTTAACACGACCCATAAAAAAGGCCCCTACTCTTCGTGGTATTACAGTTGCTAACCTATTTTTTGAGCCCAGCACTAGGACCTTAAACTCCTTTATCCTTGCCGAGAAAAGACTTTCCGCTGATTCTATTAACTTTTCGGCTGCTTCCTCTTCGGTTCTGAAAGGAGAAACATTGCTTGATACGGCAAAAAATATACAGGCGATGGAAGTGGACGTAATGGTGGTTAGACATTCTGAGCCGGGTAGTCCTCATTTCCTGGCTAAAAGGCTAAAAGCTTCTGTAATAAACGCGGGAGACGGTTGTCACGAGCATCCCACTCAGGCGCTGTTAGATATTATGACTATAAAGAAAAATTTCCCCACATTTAAGGGTTTGAAAGTCGCTATTATTGGAGACATTAAACATTCCAGGGTTAGTCGTTCTTTGATTTTAGGACTTAACAAAATGGGAGCTAAGATAACGGTTTGTGCGCCTCCCACACTTTTGCCTCTCTGGCTTGAACCGTTTGGAGTCGAATTTGAATATAGTTTAGAGAAAACTCTTCCTGGAAAAGATATTCTTTATATATTGAGGATTCAGAAAGAGAGACAGGAAGAGAGCTTTATTCCTTCCCAGAGGGAGTACATAAAGAACTACTCTCTTACATATGAGAAGCTTAAAAAGTTTGCGTC
>CAZQNI010000057.1:0-8169 GCA_964594255.1 uncultured bacterium
TTGCAATTTATGATACGATGCAGTATATACGTCCTCCGATATCCACAATATCTGTCGGAATATCGGCTTCTATTGCAGCTATAATACTGACGGCAGGAACAAAGAAGAAACGGTACGCGCTTCCTAATTCTCGAATTCTTCTTCACCAACCTTCTGGAGGTGTTAGGGGAGTCGCTTCAGATATCGAAATCCATGCGGATGAAATTATAAAAATCAGAGAAAGACTTAATAATATTCTTTCCGAGCATACGAATCAACCACTAAAGAAAATTAAAGCCGATACGGATAGAGATTTCTGGATGTCGGCACAACAAGCACTTGAGTATGGCCTTATTGATGAAGTAATTAAAACAAGACAGGAAATACTTAATGAGGAAAAAGTTTAAAGACGCCTTTTGTTCGTTCTGTGGGCGGGCACATTCAGATACTGCACGACTTATAGCCGGGAAAAATGACACATACATATGTGAAGATTGTATAGAACTTTTTTCTGATTTTTTAGAAGAAGAGACCAAAGAATTACCCAGGCGGTTTGATTTTGATATACCAACACCTGTTGAAATAAAGAAACATCTTGATGGATACGTTATCGGACAGGAAAAAGCTAAAAAAATCCTTTCGGTGGCTGTATATAACCACTATAAAAAGGTTAAATATCAGCCAAAAGAAATAGAGGTAGATAAGTCGAATATTCTTCTTATTGGTCCCACTGGTGTTGGCAAAACTCTTCTTGTTCAAACACTTGCGAAATTTTTAGAACTTCCTCTTGCTCTTTCGGATGCTACTTCTCTAACCGAAGCCGGTTATGTGGGCGAAGATGTTGAAAATCTTCTGGTTCGACTACTTCAGGCTGCAGATTATGATGTTGAATTGGCTGAGAAGGGTATAGTTTATATAGATGAGTTGGATAAAATTGGAAGGAAATCTGAAAACCCTTCCATTACAAGAGATGTATCCGGAGAAGGCGTGCAACAAGCTTTACTCAAGATAATAGAAGGTTCTTTAGTCAATGTGCCACCTCAAGGCGGCAGAAAACACCCCGAGCAGGAATTTATTAGTTTAAATACGAAAAATATTCTTTTTATTGCCGGTGGTACTTTTGATGGTCTTCAGAATATAATTAAAAGTAGATTACAATGTAACTTTCTAGGTTTTAATACTTCTTTTAATAAGAAAGAAATAAAAGACTCTGAAAATATATTAGAACAGATTGAACCGCACGATCTTATGCACTATGGTTTAATACCGGAAATTGTAGGAAGATTTCCTGTAATCACTACGTTGAATAGACTGTCTATTTCCGATCTGACTGACATTTTGTGTAAGCCAAATAATGCCCTGGTTAAGCAGTACAAGCAACTTCTGAATTGGGATGGAATTGAGTTGACTTTCACTCGACCGGCTCTAAATGAGATTTCCAGAAGAGCGTCGAGCATGAAGACGGGAGCCAGAGCATTAAGGGGAATAATCGAAGGATTGATGCTTGATTTGATGTTTGATCTGCCCCAGATGAGAAATATCGAGGGCTGCCGAATCACAAAGACAACAATTACGAAAGGTACTCAGCCCCAGATAATTCATAAAAAGAAAAAGGCTCAATGAGGCAGGAGAGTATATTTTAAAAGTAAGGTTTCCCTTAAAAATGATTAGATGGTCTCCTTTTAGATATATATCTGTTGTATATATTTTAATAATTCTGCTCGGTGCATTATTACTGAAACTTCCTGTTGCCAATAGAGGTCTTTCTTTTATAGATTCTTTATTTACTTCAACATCAGCGATATGCGTTACAGGTTTAATTGTTAAAGATACGGCCTTAGATTTTACTTTAGCCGGAAAGGCCATAATACTATTTTTAATTCAAACGGGTGGTATGGGATATATGGCTGTGGCAAGTTTATTTATGACCATATTCGCAATTAAACCCGATAAAAGGCAAAACATTGTTGTTCAACAGGAATTTGGGCTATTTAGTCGGGATAATACTTTAATGTTTTTAAGGCTTGTCGTATTAACTACCTTCATTTTTGAAATGTTAGGTTTTATTTTCTTATTTCTTGGTTTCAAGGGTAATTTCAATGTTAACGAAACAATTTTTCATGCAATATTCCATTCCGTTAGTGCTTTCTGCAACGCCGGTTTTAGTTCTTTTTCCAATAACCTCGGGTCTTTTGCAAATAACCCTATTGTTGGTTTAACATCTGCATTTCTTTTTATTATAGGAGGTCTTGGTTTTATAGTTATTATTGATATATTAGAGCGCCTAAAGGGAGAAAGAAGATATCTTACAGAGCATTCCAGGATTGTTATTTTTTCGACATTAATACTTATCATTCTTGGATTTACATGTGTTTATGTCCTGGAATACGGAAATATACTTTCCGGAAATGATTTAATTTCAAAATTCATTATTTCATTCTTTACGGCTGCAACACCTCGAACGGCAGGTTTCTCACTAATAAATATAAGTGCTTTACTTCCTACAACTCTTTTAATTATAGTGTTACTCATGTTTATAGGCGCCTCTCCTGGAGGAACTGGCGGAGGAATAAAAACAACTACTTTTGTAATAATTTCGAATTTCTTTACTTCGAGACTAAAAGGTATAAAATCAGTGAATATTGAAAAACGTCGGATTCCAGAAGAACAGGTAAACAAAGCATTGACACTTTTTCTTATTTCGTTAATATTGATAGTAACTATGGTTGGGATTTTAAGCTTTATAGAAAGGAAGATAGTTAACGAAATAGGAATACTACCGATAATTTTTGAAGAAGTTTCCGCTTTTGGAACCGTTGGTTTATCGATGGGTTCGTCTGTACGTCCGGTACTATCGCTTTCTCACGATTTTACGTTTATAGGTAAATTGATAATAATAATAACCATGTTGGCAGGAAGAATTGGACCTCTCACTCTAGTTGCGACAGTTTTAAAGAAAAAAAGTGAAAGTTTTCAATATCCTCTTGCGAAGGTACAAATAGGATGATTGGAAAAACAGAAAAAAGACAATACTTTGTAGTAGTGGGTCTTGGCACTTTTGGTTTAACGGTTGCCTCCGAACTCCTTAAGCGGGGTTGTCAGGTTACTGCTATTGATAAAGACGAGAAAAAAGTTGAATTAGCCTCTGAATTTGCTATAGATGTGATAATAGCTGACGGAAGAGATAAAAAGCCATTGGAGGAAGCAGGGGTGTCATCTGCGGATGCTGCTGTGGTATCTATAGGAGAAGACCTTGAAGCTTCTTTTTTGGTGACTCTTCATCTAAAAGAGCTCGGAATAAAATGGATTGTGACTAAAGCTTCTTCTCCGTCTCAGGGAGAAATTCTTGAAAAGATAGGTGCTGATAGGATAATTTATCCGGAGGAAGAAATGGCAAAGAAACTTGCCGATCAACTTCTTAACCCCTCTATAATAAATTATCTTCAACTTAATGATACTGTCGGTATTATGGAGTCAGAAACACCGGATCCTTTTATCGGAAAGACTCCAAAAGCGCTTTCTCTCCGAAATAAATATGGATTGAATTTGATTGCTATAAAAAGAAAAGTAAAAAGAAAGAATGCTGCTGAAGTTGTGGAGGACTTAATAGTTGTCCCTTCATCTGAAGAAAAAATAGAAGAAGGAGACACTTTACTTGTTATAGGCGATCATAAATCTCTTGAGAAATTCAAAAAAATGCAGCGTACCGTAAATGGGCAGGATGAAGATTAAAGACTTTAACATAGCTAAGCTTCTTGAATCTCTACCCACAGGTTTGATTCTGATTGATCAAAATAAAATAATAATTGAAGCTAATCCCGAAGCTAAAAAACTTCTTGGTAAAAAGATTGGGTCTAAAAATATTGAAGATGTTTGTAAGAGTGTTGAAGAAAATTTGTTCAATGATGTCCTTGGAGGAAAACATATCGAAAGAAGCGTATTTGAGTCCGGAAACACAATGATAGGGTTCAGCGCTTCGCCTGTTTATGGTAATAATGGTAATGTAGTTGGCTCTTCGATTATTCTAAGGGACATAACTGAAATTCGAGAAATGGAAGAGGAACTCAGAAAAAAAGATCGTCTTGCTGCACTTGGGGAAATGGTGGCAGGATTGGCGCATGAAATTAGAAACCCACTTGCTTCAATCAAAGCAGGTATTGAATCACTATCGTTTGGTGGGTCGGAAAACACCAACAATTATAAATTTCAGTCGATTGTATTGCATGAAATTACTCGTCTTGAGAGAATAGTAAATGACATGACCGTATATGCATCGGATAGAGATTTGGTTAAAACCAAGGTGAATTTGAAAAGTTTAGTTGGCGAAACTTTGTTGATGTTCAGTCATGAGATAGCGGAGAAAAACATCCAGGTTAAAAAAAACTTAAAAGGAAATCTTGTGTGTTACGTGGATAGAGACAAAATTGTTGCGGTTTTGAACAATTTATTTCTTAATGCAATGGAGTCTATAGGAGAGAATGGCTGTATTGAATTAAATATCAGAAGGGGTAAAAAGAATATGATAATTCAGGTCAAGGACGATGGAGGGGGTATGCCAGAGGATATTATTCCTAAACTTTTTATCCCGTTTTTTACCACAAAGAGCAAAGGTACGGGTTTAGGTTTGTCAATAGTTCACCGAATTATTCAAAACCATAATGGCACTATTAGGGCTACCAATGAAGGAAAGGGAGCTTGTTTTACGATAACTTTACCAAAGGAAAAATAAGATGGCCGAAAAAATACTGATAGTGGATGACGAAAAAAATTTAGTGGAAGTCATAGAAGCTATACTAACCGAATTAAATGAAGAAGGAGAAAACTCTTACGAAGTCAAAAAAGCTTATAATGCTACTGATGCTATAAGTATAGCTATAGATTTCGAGCCGGATGTTGTACTTCTTGACCTCCAACTTCCTGATCGCCCTGGTACTGAAGTTTTAAGTACTTTAAAGGAACAAGATAAGGAAGTTCAAGTAATAATGATGACAGCGCATGCTTCTATTGAAACAGCAGTTAAGTCGGTTAGAGAGGAAGCTTATGATTACATACAGAAACCTTTACCTTCAAGAGGACATTTGCAGACCCTGGTGAAGAACGCTCTGGATAGAAGACATTTACTTTTAGAGAAAAAGAAATTATTAATGGAAATATCAGATGCTAACATGGCATTAGAGGAAGCGAACTTAGAACTCCAGGATGCAAAATCACAGGTTGACGAAAAATTAAAGGAAAAAATTAAAGAACTGTCTTTATTGAATCAATTTTCGCAGGATCTTTTAAAATGCAATGATCTTGCTACTCTAATTGAGGAAATTCCGGAAGATGTTATGAAGCTTACTTCTTCGGGTGGAGTAATCCTGATTTTGAAAGGTTCAAGTAATGATGAGTTCAGCGTTCAATCAACAAAAGGAGATGTTGATTTATCTGCCGGGGATAAAATAAAAGTAGGAAAAGAACCTTTTGGTCTCGTAAACAATAAAGGACCGTGGGAAACAGATGAATACATTTGTTCTCCGTTAATTTACATGGAAGATACTTTAGGTTTGCTCGCAATAAAAAAAGCAGAAAATCAAATATCTCCGGATCTTATTCAAACTATAACAAGTAATCTTTCAATGCGTTTGTATAATGGAATGCTGAATGATACCCTAAAGGCTAGTTATATTGAAGCCGTTCTTTCTTTTGTAAAGTTTGAAGAGTCGGTAGATCCTGAAATAAAGGCGCATAGCGAAAGAGTTAGTAAACTTTCCGTGGAAATTGCAAACAAATCAGATATTTCTAAAGCGGAGGTGAATAATATTAGATTTGCAGCCCTTCTTCATGACTTAGGAAAAGTGGGTAAAGGAGAGATAAGCTCGGAATTATTAAGCGCGGAGATAATTAGCCCTTTAAGATTTTTACGAAAGAGCAGGACTATACTTGAACATCTTTATGAAAATTATGACGGTTCGGGGAAGCCAGACGGCCAAAAAGAAGATTCTATTCCGATTGGGTCCAGAATTGTTCGCCTTTCGAACGAATTTGATGAACTAATTTCAAAAGGTAATAGTAAAAAAGAAGTATTGAAGAAAATAGATGAAAAAGCTGGATCAATTTACGATCCGGGAGTTGTAAAGACTTTAAAAGAAGTACTGAAATCCAAATAATGCTTAACATCTGTACAGTCGGACAGTACTGGGAAGAAAAATTCGGAGAAAAAGTTTATAGAGTCGGAATCGATGGTGGTTTTACGTGTCCCACAAGGGATGGCACCAAAGGTATGGGAGGATGTTATTTTTGTGATGAAGAAGGTTCTAGAGGATCTTATATAATGCCTTCTGATGGAATAGAAAAACAAATCGAAGCGGGAATTTGTAAATTAAAGAAAAGAGGTATAAATAGTTTTATATCTTATTTTCAGTCTTATACCAGTACTTATGCACCGGTTGATGTTTTGAGAGAAAAATATTCTTTGGCACTTTCTCATCCGGATGTACTTGGTATTTCTGTATCTACGAGACCTGATTGCATTAACAAAAAAAATTTAAGTCTTTTAAATGAGATCGCAAGCGAATATTATACGATTGTTGAATTAGGTATACAATCGGTGCATCAGAAATCGCTTGATATAACAGGCAGAAAACATACAGTTAGGGATAGCAAAGAAGCTGTTAGGATGTTGAAAAAGAGCGGAAAGATAGAGGTTGTTGCTCATGTTATTTTAGGGTTGCCCGGAGAAACTGAAAATGATATGATTGAAACAGCAAAAGTTCTTTCGAGCTGGGGGGTACATGGAGTAAAACTTCATCATCTCTATATTGTAGAAGGAACTCCTTTTTCAAAGAAATTTTTGAACGGAGATATAAGGGTTTATGAAAACCCGGAAGATTATGCCGAAATTGCAAAAAAATTCATAAAGAACCTTTCCGATAATATAATTATACATCGTTTTTCCGGATATGCGAATGGTAAAAGACTGATAGCTCCGCAGTGGTCCTCGGATCGTCATATTGCAAGAAATCTTATCCTTGAGATATTCTAAAAAATGCTAAGTTTAATGACAAGAAAGGAATAAATTAGGAAAATGAAAAAAGAAAATATTAATAAAAAAGTTCGAATATTTGGAACTTTTATGTCTAAAAATCCGTATAGTAAGTTATGTTATATATAAAATCAAAAAAAAATAAAAGCGATTACCTGATTTTCTTACTTGACAATAAAATAAACTTTATTATTCTCCCATATTGGGAATAAAATAGGAGTAAAATATGTTAATATTAATATTTTTATCGTATTCTTTCGGTGACATTAAAAATGATATCTCGGATCTGTGGGACGGACTAAATCGTATTGGAGGCCCTACCGATTTTGAAATTCTTCAATTAGATATGCATGCAAGAACTAATAGTACCGCAGGAAACTGCTGGGAAGGAGGGGTTAATTCTTTGCTTACTAATCCTTCTGAAATTATGCATTCATCTGAGTATTTAGATGAGAAATATAACTTTTCTTTTACTTATAAAAAGCTATTTTTGGATATGAATGCAAATTTTGTAGGCGTTACTAGAAAGAGTGGTAGCTACGCATTTGGGTTTTCTTTTTTAGGGTTTTATTCCGGAGATATGGAACTACGGGACGAATCTCCCGGTATTCCTCTGGGAGATTATTCTGGTGATTATCTTATTTTTGGCGCAACCTATGCAAGAAGTTTTGAGAATTTAAGTTTTGGGGGTACCTTGAGAACTTTAAAAGCGAGAATTTTTGAAGTCTCTTATTCAACTTATTCCTTTGATTTGGGAATGAGCCGTACTTTCAAGGCTTTTAAAGACAAAGATTTCAGATTTGACTTATCTTTCATGCATTTAGGTCCAAAATTTTTTGATGATGCATTTCGCTTACCTCTTACCTGGCATGTGGGACTAAAAGGAAATTTCGAACCGTTATTTCTCGGTTTTTCTATCAACAAACCGTTAAACACAAAATTGCAATACACTATTGGTGGAGAATTAAAAATAAAAGAATACTTTTTTATCCAAGCAGGAACGAAGATTAATAACCCTTTAGAGAAATATTCTTTCGGCTGGGGATTGCGTAAGAACAACCTAAATTTCGACTATTCTTATGCTCCTACAAATATAGATATTATTGAAGGTTCACATCTTTTTACAATTTCAATAGGAATATAATGATTAAGCATTTAGATTTTGA
>CAZQNI010000058.1:0-7987 GCA_964594255.1 uncultured bacterium
TTTAATTTGTAATTTTACATTTTACTATTTAATTTTTACATTTTAGCGGCTTTGCCGCGTTATGATGCGTTCTATCAATAACTTATATTCCACAACTTATTAACTTTTTGAGACTAAAAAAATCTCTAAGGTTATTTACCATAAAAAAATTCTAAGAAATTTTTTTAAGAATTTTTATGCCTCCAATTGCTCCATTTCATACTCCCCCGGCGCGAGTTTTCCATTAGGGCAAAACCCGATACTAAAAATAAGATAAGCATGATAATTCTCGGAGCCCTATTAAGCTTTTGTTAAGTTTATAATAATTAAGGGGTTATAATAAATCGTTGTGGATAAGTTGGATAGCTTAAGATATTGTATTTCATTATCTTATAGCCCATACAGATATTTTTTAACAACTTTTCCACATGATTTATTTTTGCCTTTTTTATGAATTGGTTATGGATGAGAAGAGAAACTTTTTCCATTTTTGCCATTAGGGATAGTTCTTGACATTCAATGTTTTTCTTCTATAATTAACCGAAATGTATTTTTTGTTTTTGTTGTTTTCGGCTGTATGCATCAACGAGGTAATGTCAAACCCACACGGTTCAAGCGGGGTTGGGTCTCCTGAGGACAGAAATGAATTTGTTGAGATTTTCAATATTGGTCCCGATGCGGTCGATTTGAATGGCTGGAAGATTACTGATCTCGATGCTGTCGATGAAGTCATTCCTTTCTATGAGCTTTCCGGTGATTCTAATGCTGTCCTTATGCCCGGAGAATTCGCTCTTATTATGGATCCTGAGTATTTGGATTCGGGAGAGAATTATATGCCCTATGGAATTCCTTCCTGTATTTTACTTACGGTTGATAATACCACAATAGGAAACGAACTTTCAATCACGGATCCGATTGCTCTTATTTCTACGGATGGTGATACGATTTCTACTTATTTTAATACGCTGAATCCGGGGGATGGAATTTCTGTTGAGAGAGTTTATCCCTATACGGGTGATGTTCCGGAAAATTGGAGGAGTTGCGAAGATACTTTCGGTTCCACTCCCGGAAGAAAAAATTCGGTTTATTCGTCTCCCGATTTCTCGCTTGATTCTCTTTGGGTTGATGATAATACTATATCGGTTCTTTTGTTTAATCCTTATGATGCAGAGCTTAGCGGAACTGTGGAAATTTTTAGTGACGAGAATCGGAATAAAGTTCTCGATGAGGGAGAGTTTATTGATTCTTTCGTTCTTGCGGGCGTTTCTCAGGATTCTGCTTGCCAGATTGATTTTTCTTTATCTTCGGAGGATGTTTATTTTATTGGGTTTGATTTGATAAATGAAACCATTTTTAGAAGTGTAAGAATAGGTGAGGGGATTTCGGATCTCATTATAAATGAGATTATGTTTGCTCCGGCAGGACCTCCCGAATGGATAGAGCTTTTTAATCAGTCTGAGTATGATGTTTCCTTCGATTTCTTTTTGTTAGATGATGCCTCTGCCGGTGGAATAGAAGTTCTTCCCGACGGTTATATCGTAATATCTTCGGATTCAGCTTCTTTTTTTGGTTATTACGGCGAAATTTCTTCTTCGGTTTTACAACTGGATTTGTCGTTTTCAAACAGTGGGGATAGCGTTTTTTTATTTGATGAGAATGGATTTATTCTTGATAAGGTTGTTTATTCCGGCGATGAAACTGATGGGAATTATTCTTTAGAAAGAGTTAATCCTGAAATTCCCTCTAATAATTCGACAAATTGGGGACAGTCTGTTTCGGAAGGTGGGACACCTGGGACCGTGAATTCCATTTTCGCCGAGTATAAAAAAACAAACGTATCCCTCGCCGTAACCCCCGAACATTTTACGCCTGACGGGGATGGTGTGGATGAAACATGTGTTATATCTTTTAATCTTCCTTATATGAGGAATGATGTGACATTAAAGATTTATGATAGGAGAGGACATCTTTTGCGTGAAAATAAAAAGAGCTATGGGGGAGAGAGCGGAGAATGGATATGGGACGGAAAAGACAGCAGAAGTGAAACAGTCCCTACCGGTCTTTACATAGTTTTTTTGTTGATTGAAGATGCTGATGGTTCTGCGAGGAGTATAGAGAAAACAGTAGTTTCGGTGGGAAGGTGAGGGGTTGGATTAATTTTATTAATCCGTTGGTCGGTTAGACCGTTGGTGCGTTGGTCAGTTAAATCTTGTAAATTAAATATCAAAAATTAAAAAGCAAAATTACAGATAAATCTGTTGGTCAGTTGATCTGTTAGTCCGTTGGTCTGTAAAAAAAACACACCAGCACACCTACGCACTAACGCACTAACAAAAAAAGCATTTGTGATATTTGTGTGATTTGTTATTGAACTTAGGTTTTGGCTCTTCACCAGTAGCTGTTAGCTAAAAAACAACAATAAAAATCTTTGTGTGCTTTGTGATCTTTGTGGTAAAAATACTTTAAGTGGGGTGGAGGTTGGGTTAAAAAAGTTTTTCTTCGGGGGCGAATTTTCTTCCAATAACAATATTATCCTTTCTTTCCGTTTTCATCATTGTATTTAAAAATCTTTCTTGAGCTTCAGCCCGCTGCGTATTCGATTCTGTTATGATTACGAGTCCTTCATCTTTTAGCACCCGCATAGCTTCTTTATAAGCCATAAGAGGTTCCGTTCCGAATTGTTCGAGCCAGGATACAGAATACAGAAAAAGTATTCCGTCGATACATTGTTCCGGGAAAGGTAGGTTTATTGCGTTTGCCTTTAAGGGAATTATTTTTTTTGAAATTTCTTTGCTGATTTTTTTATTTTCTGCTGAGTTAATAAGTTTTTCTTTAAACTGACTCATTTTTTGATAGCGATCTATTGCAAAAACAGTAGTCCCTTTTGATGCCAGTGTTATTGAAGGTTCAATATTATCCCAGCACCCTATATCGATTACTTTTTTTCCCGGTCCGAAGAAAGGAATAGCTGCAAAATTTTCTTTCATTGAGAAAAGGTTAGTTTATTAATCTTCGTTGTCAAGACTAAAAAGCCCGCCTACCCTCCATTTTTTTGAACCACAAAGACCACAAAGGACACAAAGCCCCCCCACCCTTTAATTTTATGTATTTTAGAAAAAACAGAGCAAAAAATAGAATATGTAGAGGTATTCTTTTAACTATCTTTATTCTAAGGAAAAATTTGTTTTTAAGGCTCGAAAATACTGGTTCTCCAGTATCTAGGTTTAAATTTTTGGGGGGTAGGCAATAAAAAGTCCAGCGAGTTTTCAACCACGAGATTTTACAAGATTAAAACAAGTTTTTTTTGTTTTCTATTTTTATTTTGTGAACTTGAGTACAAAAATCCAACAAAATTTTCTTGAAATCGGGATTTTATCAATAAGTAGGGGATCGAGTTTATATATGCAGGAGGAAAATCTATTCAAAAAAGGTATTTTCAAAAATTTGCTGAGCAACTGAAAATAATATATCTTATGAGTTGAAAAATTACGGGAAAATTCATACACTTCTTCATCGCTCAAAGAACTTCCTCCCGGAGATTCATCACAGGTTTTAGGTATTAAACTTCTGAAAGCCATAATCCACCTGAAGGGGATTCTCGGTTCTAGAAAAATCGCTTTTCCTTCTGGTTTTAGTACTCTCCTTATTTCTCTGCCCGCAAGCTCTAAATTTAAGTGATGTAACCCAACGAGACTAACTACATAGTCGAAAGTATTGTCTTTGAAAGACATATCTTGAACTGACATGATTTTAAAATCTATGGATTCAGAAACCTTATTAAAATCGGCATTCTTTTTTGCAAGTTCTATGGTTTTTGGTGAGATATCTATTCCTGTGATTAACCCTCCTTGCTTAGCCAGCCTTACTGAGGTAAAGCCCCACCCACAGCAACAATCGAGTACACGTTTATTTTTGATGTTTTCTAATAGTGAATAAAAAAATTTTTGTCTTGGTGGAAGGAATTCATTTTCATCATAACGAAATAGATTTTCATCAAAATCTCGTAGATATATTTTTGCATCTTTATCGTAAAATTCTCTTTCAAGTTTGTCTTTCTCGGCTACATTTTCGAGTTTTTTCAATGGGTTATCGATTGTTGTGAGAATTTTTTTGATATTATTGACATATTTAAACATATTAGCGCAAATATAGAAAAGAATACTTAAAAATCAAGTACTGTTATCCCGTTTATTTATGCCCTAATAATCTATGTTGTTCCGTTATAAAAGTGAACAAAAAGAAATTGGAATAATTGACTTTACAGTAGATAGAAAACACTTAACAGTTAATTCCTGTGTAAAAGATTTCAATGAAGAGGTCAAATTGTAGCGGCAAAGAGAAAAGGACAAAAGTCTATAGTTCCCTCAGATTAATTGAGCTTTATTTTATTCCTAGTTTTCTTCTCCATATTTCGAAAGTATACCACCAATCCACATAGTTTACTTTGCTATGTAGGCCTGCGTAAAAACTATTTATTATATTTTTTATTTTTTTGTGATTATAAGGAGAAAAATTTTTAAAATCGTTTGAATTTAGTATTTTCAATATATTTTGTTTAATCTGTTGGTAAAATTTAATCCTTTGGTCGTTTTTTTGAATTGGAATTAGCTTTGTCTTTATTTTAATGTAAGCAAAAGCCGTAGAATCTGGTAGAAAAAAAGGTATTTTGTTGTTGCTTTTAACAAGAGGATACTTTCTTAGTTCTGGCCGTAACTTCTTGATAATACTTCTAAAATACCGTCCATTTTCTCTCCAGTATGGGCTTACACCGAATATTTGATTAATTACGTCTTTTTGTAGAAAAGGAATGTAACTAACGATAATGTTGTCTAACCTGGTTTGTTCTACACCTGAATAATTGGGAGGTCGAGTTTTAATAGCCAGCAGATCAGTAAAATTTTCATAACCAATGTCTTTAACTGAAGGTAATCTTTCTAAAAGCTCCCCAATCTGTTCGAGAGTTCCTCTCTCCATTTTTTCTATATATTTATCGCAAAAAATGGGACTTTTTGGGTTTTTTATATACTTATATATTAACTTTGGATTTTTCTCCTTTAATCCTTTACGGCCAAATTTCAGAAGATGCAAAAAAAATTTTTTTCTTCCGATTTCACCAAATGCTCCATCAATAAATATTTTGTTTTTAAAATATTCGTAAAAGAAATACCTTAATGTTTGATAGCTTGAAGCAGGTTCTATTATATTACTCTGAGAAATGTAAGAGTGGAGATTAGGGAGAAATGTATCGTCATAAGTAATATTTTTTTTCAAATGTTTATGAGGGATTTGTAAATCTTTGGCGATTCTGTTTGCTATTTCAACATCTGGATTCTCTTCTTCTCCGATGGTGACAGTGCAAATCGGTCCTTTATAATTTACGGGTTTGGTGGGAAACAAAATTGAGAGTAACATTCTGGAGTCAAGTCCCCCGGATAGTCCAAAGGTAAGAATTTTATCCTCAAATGGTTCTAGGTTTAAAATAGCCTTCAATCTATTTTCTAATTCTGAGAAACCATGATTGCTGAATGAAGGTAGCCATTCTTCCCTTGTAACTTGCAGTTTTCCTTCGTTTACAATAGATATTTCCCCTCCAGGTCCTATGCTTTTTATTTCCTTTATTATTGAATTATAGGAGAGGTTGTTATAGCTTAGCCAGGAGGAACCGAATGTTTCGAAATCTATTAAGCATGATTTTTTAAAATTTGCTATCCAATCAAGACGTGTAGAGAATACTTTTTCGTCTTTTTTAGTGTAATAGTAGAGGTTTCTTAGCCCTAAGGGATCGGAAATAAAATGTAGACTGTTTTTCCCCCATTTTACTAAGATGTAGTGTCCATTTATTTTTTTGTTTAGATTTTCTATATCCTTTAATGCTTGTTTCCATTCTTTTTTTTTCATGATCTTTGAACTGCTTTCATTTAATAGTATACCTAAACCAAGAACAGCCCACCCGGATTCTTTATTTTTATTTACAATACAAGTTTCGGGGATACCTCCAAAGGCTATAAATAAATTATCCCTTTTTAGGGTATAGAGTGATTTAATATCTAATGACTTTGTAAATTCAACTGCTTTTCTAACATTTTTACCGTAATAACCGAATAAATGTCCCATTGGTTTAGTATGATAATGAATTTTATATACCTGTCAAGAGCTTTGAAAGAAACTGTTGAGGAAGAATTTTTACGTGTTTATTTATGTGTTTATCGGGTCTAAAGTTTCGAGTTACAAAACATCATTCGTGCTATTTGTGTGATTTGTTGTTTCTGATTTTGGGTTGTGGATTTTAAACAAACTAAAACATTTTTTCTCTGTGTTTCTCTGTGTCCTCTGTGGTAAAAAATAAGGTGGGAGTGGGGTAAGCAGTCTTGACACATAGGGAAGTAGTAATATATTGAATCTATGGAAGATAGTAAAGAAATACGCGAAAAAGTTCTTGGGGTAATTGGGTTGGGTTACGTTGGATTGCCTCTTGCGATGGAATTTGTGCGTGCCGGTTACAAAACAATTGGTTTTGACATTGACGTGAGAAAAATCGACAAGCTTTCCAACGGAGAAATATATTTAAAACACATACAAGAGGACAGGGTCAAAGATTTTTTTAATTCCGGTCTTTTTAGGGCAACTACAGATTTCTTAAGGTTGAATGAAGTAGATTTAGTTTCTATTTGTGTGCCTACTCCGCTTGATAAATACCGTCAGCCTGATTTGTCCTTTGTTGAGAATTCAGCCAGAGCGGTAGCAGAAAATTTAAAACAGGGAGCTATAGTTGTTCTTGAATCTACCGTTTATCCCGGTACTACCAGAGAAGTTTTGCTTCCGATATTAGAGACAGGTGGCAATAAATTAGATATGGAATTTTACCTCGCGTTTTCCCCTGAAAGAGAGGATCCGGGTAATGAGAAATTTACAACGAAAAACATTCCTAAAGTAGTTGGCGGTCTTACGAAACAATCGAGAAGGAAAGTTGTAGAAATTTATAAAACTATTTTTGATGAGATTGTAGAAGTTTCATCTGCCGAAGTCGCAGAGGCGACAAAGATATTGGAGAACACTTACCGTTCTGTAAATATTGCACTTGTAAATGAATTAAAAGTAATATTTGATAAGATGGGGATAAATGTTTGGGAAGTAATCGAGGCGGCTAAGACGAAGCCTTTTGGTTTTACGCCTTTCTATCCTGGTCCCGGTCTTGGAGGGCATTGTATTCCGATTGATCCTTTTTATCTTTCCTGGAAAGCGCGGAAGTTTGGAATTAATACCCGATTCATTGAGCTTGCAGGTGAGATCAACACAATGATGCCTGAATATGTGATGATGAAAACCATATCCGCTTTAAATAAGAGGAAAAAATCATTGAAGGATTCTAAAATTCTTGTTATGGGTATAGCCTATAAGAAAGATATCGATGATTCCAGAGAATCCCCTGGGATTAAAATAATTGAGTTACTTCAGGATGGCGGGGCGGAAGTGTCTTATTATGACCCTTATATTCCCCAGATATATGATATGAGGCAAACCGATTTAGTGATGAGTTCGGTAAAATTGACGGAAGAGTTTTTAAAGGAACAAGACGCGGTTATTATAGCTACCGCTCATTCCAATGTAGATTATAAAAATATTGTTGATAATTCTTCGGTTGTTATAGATACGCGTAATGCTCTTTCCGGAATTAAAAGTAGCAAAATTTTCAAAGCATAGCGCATAAATTCATTAAAGTTTAATATTAACCACAAAGACCACAAAGGACACAAAGCCACAGGGATTTTAAGCTGTTGGTCTGTGGGTCGGTTAGACCTTTAGTCTGTTTCTTTCGCACCAACTCAAAAAAAGTGTGAATTGGGAAGAATGGAGAAGTGGATAGAAAGAGACTCTTGTCAAAATGGAAAAAATCATTATCTTATTTAAAATAAATTTATAAGGAAGATAAACTTAGGAGGGAGGAGAATGTCGTATAAGGTTAATGTTATAGTGGAGAAGGACGAACATGGCTATTATGCTTACTGTC
>CAZQNI010000059.1:0-7935 GCA_964594255.1 uncultured bacterium
TTCCGTTTGAGCCTACAGAAGAGATGGTAGATATAGATGAAATACCTACAAATGATCCGAACAAAATTCTTGACAAAAAGAGCTATGATGATAAAAAGACCGAAAATAAGGTTGATGTTACAATAGACGATCCATTTAAAAAAGATAAAAATCCCGATGTTGGGTTCGGAGAACCTATTTATATCCCACACCAGGTCAAACCTAAACCGCTGAATCTCGATAAGGTGAAATTTGAATATCCGAAATCTATGAAAATGTTGGGTGTTGAGGGTACTGTTTATCTACAACTGTTTATAGATAAAGAAGGGAATGTTAGAAATGTGGTGCTGATGAATTCTCTTCATCCTGCTTTGGAGAAGGTTGCGGTTGAAAACGCCTGGAAAATAAAGTTTTCACCTGCAGAGCAGAGAGATAAACCCGTTGCGGTATGGTATGCTTTCTGGGTGGAATTTAAACTCGATTAAGAAAAGATTTACCACAGAGTACACAGAGAAACGAAAAACGCACTGAGCGCACAGAGAAAGTTTTTTTGTTGTTTTATTTTTTTTGACTAATGACCAGTGACTTATGACTAAATTACTCACAAGAGCCAAGGAAACACAGAGATTTTTGTCTTTACGATTCAACTAATCCGAAGGATTTTCGGTCTTCCGTCCTCGGTCTTCGGTCGGTTTTAGTTCTAAAACCTAATTATTCCTCTACGAATTTTTCCCTTTTTGCTTTTATGTTTATTTCCTGAACTCTGTCGGCAATACCTGCGTTTATTAACGTATAACCGTTAAAGGTTTTAGATGCTTCTCCCGGGATGTCCAAATTTTGCAAAACTTCGTCTGCAATTATTGAACCTTCTCTATTCAAAAATTCTACCGTAGCCGTAAGAGTAATTGTTTCTTTCTCCTGATTGTAAACCGTGAATTCCCAGAAGAAATTCCATTTTTCATTGCCTCTTTCCGTAACTTTAATGTCAGCTCCGAAAATATTCCATGTTGGTTCTGTGTCCTTTTCTGAAACTTCGATTTTACCTGAGGTGGATTTTTCCTCTTCTAATTCGCTTGTTGATTTTTCAGAACCTTTTTCATACATTGAAAGTTCGATTGCATCATCAACCCCATATCCGGTAATCCTGCAAATTGTACCCGCAGAATCACTTTCGAATCCCACAATTCCGGGTTTGTCGGCTTCTCCGGACATGTATGCTTTGTCTTCCCCTGTTTTATAAGTAATTGGATTTTCGAAAGCTATTCCCACTTCTTTTTTTATCCATGAGACGGAACTGTTTTTTGGATAATGTCCGTTTTCCCAGGAAAATTTCTTCACTGCTTTTTCTATGGTTTTCATATTTTCTTTGACAGATACGATTGTGATTGCTTCGCTTACCTGTTCGTAAGATTCCCCGAATATGGAAATATACGGAGACATCAAATGCCCAACCACAACTCCAGCGAGAAGAGCTAATACAATCAAAATTATAGCAATTCTTTTTTTCATTGCTACCCCCTTAGGTCGAATTTATATTTAAGTATAATGAATTCACTCTCTTAAGTCAAGTAATAATCTTGTATTAGCACTAAAATATTTGTTTTTATAAAAAAAAGTATTTAATTCGAATTTCGTTTGCTTCGGAAATGAAATATTAAAATTTAAAAAGCAAAATGACAATTTAAAATGTAAAAATTAAAAACTATATACGCGAATTTTCACAGGTTTGCAGAGATTTTTTATTTATTGTTTTTTATTCATTTTTGAAATTTGATTTGTAATTTTACATTTTGATGTTTGATTTTTAATATAATGTGGTTTTGCCACAATATATTGCTTGACATGGAATGAGCATTAGTTATATTTGTTTTAGGATAATAGATTCATATCAATGTAAAAATTAGGAAAGGGAGTTTTGAGAATGATCGATAAAGAAAAAGAATTGGCCGGTTCAGCTGTTTCGGATTTCTTATCCGACGGAATGATTTTAGGTCTTGGTACCGGTTCGACTTTTTATTACGCTATAAAAAAAATAGGTGAGATGGTCAAAGAGGGTTTAAAAATAAAAGCGGTATCTACTTCTTCTTCCACGGATAGATTAGCTGAATCTTTGAATATTCCGCTTTTAACCATCGATGATGTCGATGAAATCGATTTGACTATCGACGGTGCCGATGAGGTTGACCCCAATTTTAACGGAATAAAGGGAGGCGGAGGAGCTTTATTGTTCGAGAAAGTAGTTGCAGAATCCTCCAAACAAAATCTATGGGTCGTAAATTCCGCAAAAATGGTTGATAAGTTGGGTGCCTTTCCGCTCCCTATCGAAGTCGTTCCTTATGCGCTGACTAATGTTTTTAAAAAACTGGAAAGAAAAGGATATAATCCCAAAATCAGGACGAAAGATGGTGAGAAATATTTAACCGATAGCGGTAATCATATAATAGATGCTGGGCTAGGTGTAATCGAAGACGCGTACAAATTGGAAGTCGAGTTAAACATGATTCCCGGCGTCGTAGAAAACGGACTTTTCCTTGATGTTGTGGATATTGTAATTGTTGGGAAGGGAGATGGGGTAGAAATTATTCGAAAAAGTTCGTAGTTCCTGGCTCGTTGTTCGTAGTGCCTTGTTCGTGGTTCATGGATCATAATTTGTAATTCTTGGTTTTAAACGGTCCAACCATTTTTTGCTTGACAATTTGAAATGTCATCTTATGATGTTTAAAAAAAGGAGCGTTTTATGTATAGTTTATTATTGTTAATTATTATAATCTTGCCGGGTGATAAGCAAATTATTGAAGATCAATTTTTGTTTGAAGAGAATCCTATAAGTGATTTTTATCTCTATACATGTGAAAAATCAGTAGACGGAGATTTTCAGGCCTTAAACCGAGAGAAACTTGAAAGTAAAAGGTTGGATTCGTCAGATGTGAGATTCGTGGGTAATTGGCCTTATGGTTATTCCTATGCTACAGCAGTTGATTCGACAAGGAATATTGCATTCTGTGGTTCGGGAGGTGGTATTTATATACTTGATATCTCTGATCCTTCAGACCCTGTCAAGATATCCGATGAGATCCGCACAAGAGGTTTTGTATTTGATTTATTTTACGAGGAATCTACCAAGATGCTTTACATCGCAGCTGGAGAAGCTGTTCTTGAAATATGGAGTGTACAGGATTCCTTGCATCCAGAGAAATTAGGTTCTTATTATACAGTAGACGATACCAGGGAAGTAGTAGTCTCAGGGGACTATGCTTACGTGGTAGGTCAGTTTCCAGGTCTTCGGGTGATTGATATCTCTACGCCCTCGAATCCCACTTTAGTTGGTTTCTACGATACTCCTTCCCTTTCCTATGGTGTGGCGGTTTCCGAGGATTATGCATATGTGGCAGATGCAGATTCAGGTCTTCGGGTGATTAATATCTCCACACCTTCAAACCCCACGGAGGTTGGTTCATATGACACACCGGGCTCGGCATATAACGTAGCAATCAATGGAAATTATGCATATGTGGCAGATGCAGATTCAGGTCTCCGGGTAATTAATATCTCAGACCCTGAAAATCCAACGGAAGTAGGCTCCTGGGATACACCTTACTGGGCACAGGTCGTAACAATCTCCGGTAGTTATGCATATGTGATGGATTTAGCTTACGGCCTCCAGGTAATTGATATTTCTACACCTTCAAACCCCACGGAGGTTAGTTCAATTGATATACTCAGCCTGGCATATGACGTAGCGATTTCAGGAAGTTATGCTTACTTGGCTGCTCTGAGAGACTTGCGGGTGATTGATGTCTCAAATCCGGAGAGTCCCACTGAGGTGGGTTCATACAATACGCCCGACCGCGCATACAGCGTAGCAATTTCTGGTGGATATGCATACGTGGTTGATGAAGTAGATGGTCTTCGGGTGATTGATGTCTCAAATCCGGAAAATCCCACTGAGGTGGGTTCATACGATACCCCCGGCTGGGCAAGGGGCATAGCAATTTCCGGGAGTTATGCATATATAGGAGATATGCTTGCAGGTCTCCGGGTGATTGACATCTCCATGCCATCAGACCCCGAGGAGGTGGGTTTTTTAAATACGTCCGACTGGGCATGGGACATAGCGGTCTCTGGCAATTATGCGTACGTGGCTGATGGGGAAGCTGGTATTGTAGTAGTAGACATTTCTATTCCCTCAGATCCCACGTCCCTGAGTTATTTACCCACACCAGAGTACGCAAGAGACATAGCGGTCTCTGGCAGTTATGCATACGTGGCGGATGAGGGTTCCGGTCTTCGGGTGATTGATGTCTCAAATCCGGAGAGTCCCACTGAGGTAGGTTCATGCGATACGCCCGGCTCGGCATTTGGTGTAGTGATCTCTGGGAGTTATGCCTACGTGGCAGATGCGGATGCCGGCCTCCGGATAATTGATATCTCCAGCCCCTTAAATCCCACGGAAGTGGGTTCATGCTACGTGCCCTACTCTGCAAATGGTGTGACGGTCTCAGGCAGTTATGCATATATGGTTGACGAATTTTACGGTTTGAGGGTAATTGATATCTCCATACCCTCAAATCCCACTGAGGTGGGATATTACGATACGCCCGGCTCGGCATTTGGTGTGGCGTTCTCGGATAATTATGCGTACGTAGCAGATGGGGGAGCTGGTTTACAGATATACGAAATTCTACTTAGTGGGGTTAAGGAAGAAGATGAGGAAAAAGAGAAGAGGTTGAATGTTACTCATAATCTTTTTATGGGGATGGTTGAGGTAGAGATACATGGGATAGAATTACCAGCAACACTCAATGTATATGATATAACCGGCAGGGTTGTAGAAAAAGCGGGAATTTACGATTCTTCACCAAGAGCAATCGGCTCCGATCTAAAAACCGGAATTTATTTTGTAAGCGTAAAAGGTCTTAAACCGGTAAAGATAGTAAAAATAGAATAAGAAATATTTTTTAGGATTTCGGACTCAGGGGTTAGAATTTAGTAAAAACAAATAAATTTTGTGTGTTTCCTAAAACGAAAACTCAAATGGGGGTAGTGGGGGTTGGTGTGTTTTGTGTGTTTCGTGGTTAAATAAATCGTTTCTCTTTGTGCCTTCGTGACTAACAATTACCATTGACAAATTTCTCGAATATTGTATATTTAAAATCTTAATAAACTTTTATATCCCGTAATATCATAATAATAAAGGTATATAAAGAAAAGCAATTATAGGAGTTATGCATGTATAAGATATTGAAGAAAGAAAAAATTGGACCGAATTTAAATAAATTTGTAATAGAAGCGCCGCTCATACCAAGAAACTACCAGCCGGGACAGTTTATTGTCCTGAAAGTTGACGAAGCAGGCGAACGGATACCTATTACAATCGCGGATGCGGATAAGGATAAAGGAACAATCACAATATTCGTTCAGGAGGTAGGTAAGACCACTTATAAGCTCGGAGAGCTGAAAGAGGGAGACTCTATCTCCGATGTGGTCGGACCGCTAGGCCATCCGGCGAAGGTGGATAAAATCGGAACCGTGGTAACAATAGGCGGAGGAGTCGGTACCGCTATTGTATATCCGGAAACAAAGGCTTTTAAAGAAGCGGGGAATTACGTTATTTCGATAATAGGATTCAGAAATAAAGAGCATGTTATCTTAGAAGAAGAAATGAGGAAATGTTCTGATGAACTTTATGTAATGACCGATGACGGTTCTTACGGAAAGAAAGGTTTCACTACCGATGAATTACAGGAACTTGAAAACGCTGGCAGGAAAATGGATCTTGTAATTGCAATAGGTCCCGCAATAATGATGAAGAAAATCTCGGAAATGACAAAACAATATAATGTTAAGACAATTGTTTCGCTTAATTCAACCATGATGGATGCCACAGGAATGTGCGGCGGATGCAGGGTTGAAGTTGACGGGGAGACAAAATTCGCGTGTGTTGACGGTCCGGAATTCGATGGTCATAAAGTAAATTTCGATTTGTTAATAAAACGCCTTTCTGCTTACGAAAAACAAGAAAAAGAAGCTCTTGACAGGTATAAAGATTGTAAGATCGAAAAGTAAATGAGCGATAAAAAGCAAATGGATCCTCGTGAGCCAATGCCTAAGCAGGAAGCCAGCGAAAGAATCAAAAATTTTAATGAAGTTGCTCTTGGTTATACCGAAGAACAGGCAAGGAGGGAAGCTGAGCGCTGCATCCAATGTCCTAAACCTCTCTGTGTTAAAGGTTGTCCGGTCGATATCAGTATTCCCGAATTTATAAAATTAATAGTCGAAGGTAAATACACTGAAGCCGCAAGAAAGATAAAAGAAGATGACATTCTGCCTCGAATGACAGGCAGGGTATGCCCCCAGGAAGACCAGTGTGAAGCACAGTGCGTTCTGGGTATAAAAGGCAGCCCGATAGCAATAGGTCGCCTTGAGCGTTTTGTTTCCGATTATGAGGCTGAGAATGCTGAAATAGAGGCTCCGCCTGTGCGGGCAAAAAAGAATAAAAAAGTCGCGGTTGTGGGTTCGGGTCCTGCGGGCCTGACTGTTGCGGCGGATTGCGCGAGAATGGGATATGATGTCAAGATTTTCGAGGCTTTGCACAAGCCGGGTGGAGTTCTTGCTTACGGTATTCCGGAATTCAGACTTCCGAAAGCAATAGTAGGATGTGAAATCGAGGCTCTTAAAGAGATGGGAGTCGAACTTGAGTGCAATGTAATAATTGGAAGAACAATTACTGTAGAACAACTTTTTGAGGAAGGCTTTGATGCAATATTTCTTGGTCTTGGCGCGGGTCTTCCCAGATTTTTAGGTGTAGAAGGAGAAAATCTTTTAGGTATATATTCAGCCAATGAGTTTTTGACCAGAATAAATTTGATGAAAGCGTACAAATTTCCCGAGTATGATACACCTATAAATGTAGGTAAAAAAGTGGCAGTTATCGGCGGAGGCAACGTTGCTATGGATTCCGCTCGAAGTGCCGTCAGGCTCGGTTCGGAAGAGGTTCATATAATCTATAGGCGCTCGAGACAGGAAATGCCCGCAAGAAACGAAGAAATCGAAAATGCGGAAGAGGAAGGAGTGATCTTCGATCTTCTCGTTAACCCAATTGGGTTTGCCGGAGATGGGAAAGGTTGGGTTAAATCTGTAAAGCTCATAAAAATGGAGCTCGGAGAAGTGGATGATTCCGGCAGAAGAAGACCTATCCCCATTAAAGGAAGCGATTTTTTTTATGATGTGGAAACAGTGGTAGTCGCAATCGGGCAAAAAGCAAACCCGATACTTTTAGATGCTACTCCTGAAATCAAAAAAAACAAATGGGCTTATATAGATGCGGACGGGGAAACCGGAAAAACCTCGATGAAGGGTGTATTCGCGGGCGGAGATATCGTAACAGGTGAGGCGACAGTAATTGCCGCAATGGGAGCGGGTAGAAAAGCCTCCAGAGCTATAGACGAATATCTCAAAACCGGTAAATGGTAACATTTTAACCGCAGAGACGCAGAGAACGCAAGGCCCTACCGCATAACCCGTTTATTGTTTTTGTGTGAGAATTTGTTTTTTTTCGTGTGTTTTTTTAACACAAATTCAAAATGGGTGGTTGGGTTTCGTGTTTTTAGTGTGTTTCGTGGTTTAATAATTTTTTCCTCTGTGTGTTTTTTTCTCTGTGTTCTCTGTGGCTGATAATACGGAAAAAGGTGTTGACTTTTTTTGATTGTAACGTAATATAATTGTTAAAATAGAAGCGAAAATTTAGAAAAAAAATAAAATCATCGCTCTTGAGAACCACTTTAAATAAAGATTTAGAGAGTGGAAAGAGAGTAGATTATGTTTTTTAGGGAGTAATAATTAAAACATGAAACATACGTATATAGAAAACATTGCAGATTTTGTCGATAAACAAGTAGAAATAAGAGGGTGGGTCTATAACAAAAGATCCAGCGGAAAGATACAATTTCTTATGGT
>CAZQNI010000060.1:0-7825 GCA_964594255.1 uncultured bacterium
CCTTTTATAGTCTTCATAACTTATAGTGTGTTTTAATAAGATGTTTGAATAATTCGAAAGATTCACTCAATGTGAAGTGTCCTCCAAGCTGAAGTCTCTGATTCACTGCGGGTTGAGAGATGTTCAGTTTTTTGCTTATAGATATCTGAGTGTTGCCTTTAAGCCATAGAAGTATGGCTTCAGCCTGTTCGGGAGACCAGCGCCGGGTTATCGAGTCTATAGAAGAAGAGATAAATTCCAGCTGTTTATTCAATTCGTCGATACCGGATTTTATAGAGAATCTTCTGTATTTTGATATATTATCGAGTGCTTTGCCGGAAAGTCTGAATGCTTCACCGTCGCTTTCCTTTATGTTTTTTCTGTTAAGCGATTCAATATTTCCTATGCCTATGGCAATTCTAACATCAATAATTTTTCCTTTTATTGTTTTACTTAAAAGCTGAGCTTTAAGGTATATTGCGATTTCCAGGGCAAAACTCGGCTCTGAAATTACTATCTGGAAAGAATCTCCTCTGAAGATGTCGGAAATGCCTCCTATGCTTTTTCTCTTGAAGTCGCCGAGAGAATTGAGGGCGTCTTTAAGTGTTTTTAAGGCCTTCTCTCTATCCGAACCGAATTTTCCGGATTTTACGATATCTCCGGTAATAACCGCATATATTTTATTTTTGCCCATTATAAACCTCTAATATTATATTCGCTATTATAACCCTTAAAGACTATAATGTCAAGGGGTGAAAAAACCCTTGACAGACTGGGGATATTCATTAATTTTTAATTCATAATAGTTAGCCTGATATTGAATAAATAATTAATCGTTTATTTTGCGTAAAGAAGGGGGTATTTTATGAAAAAGTTTATTCTTTTAGTTTTGTGTTTTTTCGTTGTAGCTTTAAAAGCCATGGCTGACTCTGGACCGGATCTTGCTATTTATCAACCCGGTAATTGGACTTCTCCTCTTATTTGTTCTCTGAAGCAAGGTGCTACCACACCCGATTATACTCTAAAAAAGGGTGTTACTGTCTATGCAAGATTTGCCATAAAAAATGTGGGTGATGTAACGGCACCTGTAGGCGATTATGTTATAAAGGTGGGTGGAGATGTGGTTGTGAGTGGATATGCACCTGTAAACTTACAACCCGGTGATACACTTGTATTGGCCACTCATACGTTCACATATAATTCAACCGGGAGACGCACGGTTACCTGTATGGTTGATAACGATTCAAATTTAGTTGAGCTCGATGAGAGTAACAATGATTTTTCTGCTACTTACCGTTGGGTTACGCCCGGTCCTGATCTTGCCATTTGTACACCCGAGGGATGTACTTCTCCTCTTATTTGTTCTATGGACCCGGATGCCACCACTCCGGATGATAGTCTGATAGCGGGTCTTCCTGTTTATGTAAAATTTGGCATAACAAATAAAGGCAATGAAAAGGCGCCTGTAGGCGAACATGTTATAATGGTGGATGGAAAGGTGGTTGTGCGTGGATATGCGCCTGTAAACTTAGACCCCGGTGACACCATTATTCCCTTCCAACAATTCACATATGATTCAACCGGGTCACACACGGTTACATGTATGGTTGATAACGATTCAAATTTAGTTGAGCTCGATGAGGGTAACAATGATTTTTCTGCTACTTACGAATGGGTTGGTAAGCCTGATCTTGCCATTTGTACACCCGAGGGATGTACTTCTCCTCTTATTTGTTCTATGGACCCGGATGCCACCACTCCGGATGATAGTCTGATAGCGGGTCTTCCTGTTTATGTAAAATTTGGCATAACAAATAAAGGCAATGAAAAGGCGCCTGTAGGCGAACATGTTATAATGGTGGATGGAAAGGTGGTTGTGCGTGGATATGCGCCTGTAAACTTAGACCCCGGTGACACCATTATTCCCTTCCAACAATTCACATATGATTCAACCGGGTCACACACGGTTACATGTATGGTTGATAACGATTCAAATTTAGTTGAGCTCGATGAGGGTAACAATGATTTTTCTGCTACTTACGAATGGGTTGGTAAGCCGGATCTTGTTCCTCACACGCCCGATGGATGGGATGGTCCTGTTGTATGTTCAAGCATACCCGGTGATACTGCACCCGGTAATAATATTCTGACAGTGGGAGAACCTGTTTATGTAAATTTTGCTGTAAAAAATATTGGCGATAAGGAATCAGATGAACTGGATTTAGCGATATTCGTGGATGGAGTTAAGGTTGTTCATATTAATGATGCCTTTATACATGTAGATACAGGTTCTTATGAGGTTTTTGATGGCGATTTAATAGTCAGTTCACCCGGAGTGCACACAATTACTTATGAAGTGGATTACGGTAATTATGAGGATGAGATAGATGAAACTAACAACAGCTTTTCTGTCGATTACCTTTGGATAGAGGGTTCAGGGGGAGGGGTTAATTTATCTAATAATGAAGGGATCGTAGATATCTCTTTTACCCCTCTTTCCTTTGATGATCCGCCGGGAGATGTGAACGACCCTCTGGGGTGTGTGTTTGTTGACAATTTGTTTCTGGCAGGATTTTCTCCCGAACAGATCGAAGAAGGTCATTTTTCGTATATAGATAACCCGGAAATGAATCAGTATGTAAAAAATGTACTTCATGATCTGGGTACTTGCTCTTTGTATGTTTTTCTCGAGGGGAATATAGACGGCGAAAAATATAATTACAGTGAAGCCGCTGAATTTGATATCTCGGAAGATAATTACCTGAGATTTGGTGATGCCCGGGTATGGCTGGATCTTAAATATTATACACGAGAAAGATTCGATACATTAAGAGTAGCCAGAGAAATTATTGAAGACAGCAGTTGGAATTTTACTGCTGATTTAACACTTTATTTAATGGGATTGTATATGCCACCGAGTGGTTCTACATTAGAAAGAGGCGAAGACATCTATCAAACATTTTCTTCCCTTGAATCTATGGAGTTTGAGGAAGAAGGTGTTGAGGTAACTTATTCGGGAGTCGATTTGCCCCCTTCTTTCGATTGGCGGGACGCAGGCGGGGTAAACTGGATGACACCTGCTAAAAATCAGGTTTATATATTTAGAGACGATGCGGCTGGAATATTCAGAGGAAGATATTACGGAACCTGTTTTATAATGGGTCCTGTCGGAGCGGCTGAAGCTTTTTACAACATACATATGGAGAGCGATCCGGATTTCGACCTCGACTTTTCCGAGCAGCATTGCCTCTGTGAAGTTCCAAGTGACGTTATGGAGGGTGGTTCTGATCTTGATGTCTATGAATATATGAGAGATGAAGGCATTGTCACAGAGGAATGTTTGCCGTATGTGGCTAGAGAAGAGGGGGGGGATTGTATTAAGTGTGATGACTATGAATCTCAGGTGATAAGGGTTCCCGGTTATCAAATAGTATCTAAATCTGGTCATGATCTCGAAAATTGGAGAAATACAATCAAGGAACATTTGCTTGAAACACCTTTGAGTTTTAGTGTTAGTTATACAGAGGATGAAACCTTTTGGCTTAGCTATGGGGCATATTCGGACGGACTTTTTCCCTTCTTTTATAAATATGGCAAACACGTAATGGTTTTAGTGGGTTGGGGAGATACGACTATTTCCGGGGAGGAAGTGCCTTACTGGATAGTTAAAAATAGTGTTAGCCCCGACTGGGGAGATAACGGTTACCTAAAGATGAAAATGGCAGATAGTTATGATATGAGTTTTGGCTATTTTGGTAAACCCGTTATGCGAGAACCTGAAGTGGGTATGATTGCGGCGACTCCGAATACAGATTCCGACTGGCATTCGGTAGCTATTCCGCCTGAGCAATTAGGGCCTCGCCTTATCCGATTTGCCGACCCGATAGTAGTAATGGGAATTCCTTCTTATGAGGATACTGATCCTGTGACCGTAAGGGTTAAGGATGTGACTCCTGAGGGTTTTAAATTTCAGCTGGATGAATGGGATTATCAGGACGGAACACATGGAGCGGAAATAATCCCCTATTTAGTTGTAGAAAAGAGCGCGCATATATTCGGAGGAATGAAATTCGAAGCCAGAAAAATCGAAGATTTTAGTAACGATTATTTTGGCGACTGGGTAACAGTCGAGCTTAAAGATGGGTTTTTCTCGGAACCCCCTGTTATCCTGACCCAGGTTGTAACCCGAAACGGAGAGGAAGCGGTTGTAACGAGGATAAGGAATGTAAGTACAAGCAGTTTCGAGATAATGCTTCAGGAAGAGGAAGGCAATGATGGAACACATGCAGTAGAGACGGTTCATTACATTGCCGTCTCTCCCGGGTCAGGCCAGATTGACGGAAAGGATTTTGTTGCCGGAAAGACTTCTAATTCTGTAACTGATAACTGGTATACAATAAATTTCGGTCAGTCTTTAAATTCAGCCGTAGTGCTGGCGAATATGAATACCGGGAATGATGATGATCCGTGTGCGCTTCGTTATAAAAATCCGGGTAGTTCAAGTATAGAGATAAAAGTTGAGGAAGAACAGTCGGAAGATTCGGAAGTCCAGCATGCCTCTGAAGTTGTGGGTTACCTTGTAATATCGGATGTAGCAACAGGATCAGGTCTTCCCGGAATCCCCAGTGTCTTTAATGCTGATGGGGTTTTTCCTACGAGAGTTGAGCTTATCTGGCAGGATGGTGGAGGAAGTCTGGGGTATGAAATAGAAAGGAAAGAAGGTTCGGGCACCTTTTCTCATGTAGCTACTGTTAGTGGAACAGATTATTATTATTTAGATGAGGACCTTAGTCCGGGAACGTCTTACACTTATCGGATGCGGGCGTATAATTATTTCGGATATTCGGATTATACAGGGGAAGTTTCAGCAACTACAGGAAGCGAAACATATGAATCCGGTGAGGTTTTAGCAAGTACGGATTGGCAGACTGTTGATCTTTTAAACACCTATTATCAACCGGTCGTGATAATGGGGCCGCCTTCTTATAGGGACACCGAACCGGTTACAATAAGAGTGAAGGAAGTGAATCGTAGTAGTTTCGAGTTTCAGATCGATGAGTGGGATTATTTAGATGGGAACCATCCAGATGAAACGGTTTCTTATCTTGTTATGGATGCGGGGGTTTATTCTATAGGAGACGGAATTTGGGAAACCGGTTCTGTTTCAGGGGTACATAGCTCCGGGAAAACAGTTAACTTTAAATCAGGAGAGTTTGACGAACCTCCGGTTATTCTTGCTCAGGTTGTAACCAGGAACAATGAGGATGCCGTAGTAACTCGAATAAAGAGTTTTCCCACAACCGCAACAAGCAGTTTCAAAATCAGGCTGCAGGAGCAGGAGTTGGATAATGATCATATGTGCCCGATGGAGGATGTTCATTACATCGCGATTTCACCGGGTTCCGGTCAGATTGAAGGGAAAGATTTTGTTGCCGGAAAGACTCCCGAATCTGTGACACATGACTGGTATACAATAAATTTCGGTCGGTCTATAAATTCTCCTTTGATACTGGCAAATATGAATACTGAAAATGATACCGATCCGGCTGCGCTTCGTTATAGAAATCTAAATAGTTCAAGTGTAGAAATAAAAGTTGAAGAAGAGAAATCAGTAAATGAAAACGTCGAGCATGACCCTGAAATTGTGGGATATCTCGCAATATCAGCAGACGCAGTACCTATTATTCCCGATAACCTTAATGCCACTGCGGTTTCGGGAACACAGATTAATCTTACATGGGTTGATAAATCAAATATTGAAAATGGGTTTAAAATAGAAAGAAAACAGGAATCATCTTCTTTTTCCCAGGTATGTACTGTTGGTCCGAATGTGACAAGTTGGTCGGATACAGAACTTGAACCGGAGAAAACATACACTTATAGGGTACGAGCATATAACGATAATGGCGATTCAGATTATTCTAATGAAGCTTCTGCAACTACAGCAGAGAGAGCCAAATTATATGAATTTGATAAGATTTCAATAAGTCAATCCGGCAGTTCCCAGTGGCATACAGTTGATTTCTCGGATACGTATAATAACCCCATTATTGTTATGGGTCCTCCTTCTTATAATAACACTGACCCAACTACTGTAAGAGTGAAAGATGTAACTGATGATGGGTTTAAATTCCAGCTGGATGAGTGGGATTATCTGGATGGAAGCCATCCAGATGAAACAATATCTTATATAGTAATGGAAAAAGATGTGCATGATATTGGTGGTGAAATCTGGGAAGCCGGTTCTATTTCTGAAGTGGATCATAATTGGAAAACTGTTGACTTTGAATCCAGCGATTTTGATGAGGCTCCGGTTGTTCTCGCTCAAACTGTTACAACCAATGATGCGTTAGCCGTTGTAACACGAATAAAAGATGTTACCACGAATAGTTTTAAAATTAAGTTACAGGAACAGAAAAGCGGTGATGGCAATATTTCACTTGAAGAGGTTCATTACATCGCAGTACAGCCAAACCACGGGGATATTGACGGTAGAAAGTTTTTAGCTCATAAAGAAGCTAATTGTCTATATTGTGGTTTGTTTCATTCATGGTATAATGAAGATTGGACCGACCTCATCGGAACTATTGATTCGCCCGTGTTCATTGCGGGAATGCAAAGCTGTAATGAGGAGGATCCCTGTGCTTTAAGATTCAGAAATTTAAGTGAGTTAGGTGTAGATGTAAGAATACAGGAAGAAAACTCGGTTTCTAATTGGGGTTTTCATTCTGACGAAAACCTTGGATATCTTGTTGTATCGGGGATAGAACCCGAGCTTTCAACTGTTGTAAAAACCGAAACTAAAGAGATATACGAAAACTACATTAAACTCGCTTCTCCTGTAGTCACGGGTAATATTGTTTTAAATGTTTCATCCAATTCTGACAGAAAAGCGCAGGTTGAGCTTATAGATATTGCGGGAAGAATTGTAGAGAGAAAAAATCTTAAATTAAAGAGAGGAAGAGAAGATTTGAGCCTTGGACAGTTTAAATCTGGTGTATATTTTCTCCGTATTAAGTCAGATGAAGAGAACAAACACGAGGTTCATAAAATTACGGTTTTAAGATAAGAAAACCTAGAACCTTACAGAAAAGCCGTCCTAATTGGGGCGGCTTTTCTTGTTATAGTTCCTGGTTAGTGGTTAGTAGGTTCTTCTAATCCAGGTCAAATAGTATGAATCCTCCGGATTGGTTAAATAGAAAAATAACAAAATAGTATAATCGTTAAAAAAACAAACAAAAAATCTCTGTGTTCTCTGTGTGTTTGTTTTTTCTCTGTGTCCTCTGTGGTTAAAAATTTTGGGGTGGGGGTTGGGGGTCGCTCTTGACAAATAATTTTGGGGTTTTATATTCATAAAAAATGGGAAATAAAAAATATAAAAGAATTGTTGTAAAAGTAGGAAGTACTACAATAACTCATTCGGTTGGCAAACTTAACCTTACGATGATAGATAATATTGTGAGACAGTTGGTCGACCTCAAGAACAGAGGTAAGGAAGTAATCCTTGTAACTTCTGGCGCAATAGGTGCTGGTATGGGAGAGTTAGGGTGTGAGAAAAGACCCAGATTGATACCAAAACAGCAGGCTATGGCAGCAATAGGGCAGGGACTCTTAATTGGAGTATACAATAGGCTTTTACGTGAATACGGAGAAAAAGGGGCGCAGGTTCTGCTTACTTCCAGTGACCTTGAAGACAGAGATAGGTATTTAAACGCTTTTAATACTTTAACAACTCTCTTGGAATATGGAGTTATACCTATCGTTAATGAAAATGATACTGTAGCAACAAATGAGATTAAGTTTGGTGATAATGATACTCTCTCCGCCAGAGTGGCGAGTCTTGCCG
>CAZQNI010000061.1:0-7355 GCA_964594255.1 uncultured bacterium
CATAAGAATGGCTCGAATCCTCTTACCTCCGGCAAGAACCGAGTACCTCATAGCTTTGTGTAATAAGGGCGGGTATTCTTCCTCCGAAGGGAGATATTCGTTTAACTTATTGTCAACCTTCTTCTTCCAACCTTTGAGATAATTCTCTATATCCATCGATCTTGAATTTTCCTTCACTATCTTTTATCAATTTTTCTATCTTGGTTTCAGCTACTGAGAGATAATCTTTGAGCTCAGTAAGAAGCTTTATCCCTTCTTCAAACAAAGGCAGGGATTCTTCAAGAGAAATCTCTCCTTCTTCTAAATTTTTAACAATTTCTTCGAGACGACTTAACGATTCTTCAAATTTCATATCTACAACCTATCATAATTGTGTCAAAGTGTCAAGGGTCGGAAAAATTTTTTGTAAAAAGGTATTAAAAAACAAAGGGGTAGTTTAAACTACCCCTTTGTTGAAGAAACGGAAAAAGGTCAGAATTTACTCAACCCTGTAAGGGAATATCCATGCGTTTGAATCATAACTATAAGTCTCATTATCGAGAGTATATTTATTCAACACGTCAAATGCCGCTACTTTAACACCGGAAACAGACGAAGCAATCCACACTTCACCCCATACCCCGGTCGTTTTTGTCTCTGTAAATTTCCATCTTCTCCAGTGATCCCCTCTACTTTTAGCATGAAAATAGGCATAAACGTCGTATGATGAATATAGAGTAAGATAGACTTCTTCTTCCGCTCCAAAAGTAAGGATATCTCCTCTTTCAAAAAACACCCAGGGGTCAGTCAGAACCGTATCCTCATAGGATTCACAATTGATTCTTACAGAATCTATAGCTACCTCTACAGAATCAGAATTAACTTCTGCTCCAGTTACACTTTCGAGCCTCCATCCCCTGTGAGAAGTCGCTCCATCATAACGTTTAAATATTGCATAACTTAAAAGATTATCTCCAAGATCCTTTTGGTAATGGATCACAGAATCCGTAGCCGCCGATGTGTCTATTTCAAGTATATGGAAGACTCCATCGTTTCTGAGCGAAATTGTAACAAAAGCTGAGTCATTTACTATATTTATCGATATTTGTCTATTCACGTCCAACGGCTCCCGCCACCATGTCTTAGGGTCTGAAATGGTTCCAATATCATTTGCGGACAAGGTATCCTCTGCGCCATAATGAGCAGTGATCGAGAAAAATTTCTCTTCATTGTCCAATATGTAATTTTCGATTGCCTCTTGATCCAAAGAAGCGTCCAGCCTTATCAGTTTATCCTCGCATCCAATACTGAGAAGAAAAACAATGACTAATACGAAGCTCAATAATATTTTATTCCTCATATCAGCCTCCCACATATTTCTTTAGATAAAAAAAACTCTATTAGGTTCCAATTTTTTCACTCCCAGATAGGGTCGATAATCTTTCCTATGAAAAGTATTGTACCTGAATGATTCTCCCTGATTGCAAAGATATAAGGTCTATCAACATATATAGTAGGATAATAAGTTCCGGGTCCGGGACCACTCTCCATCGCAACAACAGTAGCTGCTGCAGCTTCTGTACCTTCTTCATCCACTTCCAAAAAAGTCTTATGTATAATTTTGCCAATAAAAATACCGCCCGGGCTATACATCCCGGTGAAGTCAGCCGCACCAGTAAAAGCAATCCCCATTCCCATATCTGTTAGGACCTTTTTCAAAATACTATCCGTTTTATATTCTAGTTTGAGTTTAGGTAAAAACAAATTAACCGAATCTTCAGAAAAATTATTCATCCATTCATCCCATTTTTCCTGTGTCAATCCTGCAATTAACTCATCTATATTTTTCCCATAACCCGGTAGGATTACAGTCATCGAATAATTGCCATTACCATAAGGAATATCGATCGCCTGTAAGAGCGAGTCTTCAAAATATTTAAAAAGGCTCCTTATTTCCATCATATTGCAATCTTTAGTTCCGCCCCCGGGGAGATGGAACGACTCTTCTTTTGTATCCTCCTCGTCGAACTGGTAAGTCCAGATCCCGTTAAAATATATGGCATTTACGAGAAACATAACAGCATCCGGGGACACGAATTCCAAAATATCCTTTATTCTGCCGTTTGTGTTTTCTTCTACCCAGCTGTTAATCGTATCCTTTACTGCCTCACTTTGGCTGAAATCCAGTCCGCTTACTCTGGCGTCGAAATAATCTCTGCATCGCTCAAAAAAATCCTGTTCAAAAGTGAAATCATCCCTATACCAGATGGAATTCGCGATATTGAACTCCACATCAGAATCAATACCTCTTAGTAACTCTATCAGACTTTTATAGGATTCGTTTATTTCAACTCTAGACAAATCGCCAAATTCAAGTGTTGTCCTCATTGCCTCTTCTGTACTCTCACGGGCACCGTTATAGGTCATCCCGAGAGCCATAGAAATCGAAAGAGGAGATATAAAAACATTTGAATCGGCCATTTCTGTGTTTATTTCTTTAAAAAGTTTGAGGCCAAAAGAGTTATCTGCCTCGACAATTTTCGCCTCGGCAGAACTTAACTCTCGGAGCGGTTCGGTGGGCTCCGTAGTATCACAACCAAAAGTTGAAAGTAAAATTAGAACAAACAAAAAGAAATACCGTTTATTTTTCATTTTCCCTCCTATTTTTCCTTTAACAAAAGTTTTATTTAACTCCACTCTCTCACTCCCAGACAGGTTCGATAATCTTACCGATAAAAAGTATTGTACCGGAATGGTTTTCCCTGATTGCGAATATATAAGGTCTATTAACCCGAATCGTTAAATCCCCCTCAATACATGTAAGACTCATAGCCACAACCGTAGCTGCAGCTGCCTCAGTACCTTCCTCATCTACTTCCAGAAAAGTTTTATGTATAATCCTATCAATGAAAATACCTCCCGGTTCATACATTCCGGTAAAGTCGGCTTCCTGATAATCAAATGCAACTCCCATTCCCAAACTCGTTAGAGCATCTTCCAGCAAATCTTTTATTCTATATTCAAGTTTAAGTTTTGGAAAAAATAGGGTTACAGTATCCTCAGTAAAACTATCCATCCATCCATCCCACTTTTCCTGTGTCAATCCTGCAATTAACTCATCTATATCTTCCCCATAATCCGGCAGGATTACAGTCATCGAATAATTGCCATTACCATAAGGAATATCGATTGCCTGCAGTATTGAATCTTCAAAATATTTAAAAAGGCTCCTTATTTCCATCATATTGCAATCTTTAGTTCCGCCCCCGGGGAGATGGAACGACTCTTCTTTTGTATCCTCCTCGTCGAACTGGTAAGTCCAGGTACCGTTAAAATATATTGCATTTATAAGAAACATAACATCATTCATTGGGTCAACATAATCGACAATTTCCTCAATTTTGCCGTTAGTATTTTCATCCACCCAGTTGTTCATTGTATCCCTTGCCGCTTGGGGTTCATGGAAATCCAGTCCGGCTACTCTTGCATCAAAATATTCGCTGCACCTTTCAAAAAAATCCTGTTCAAAAGTGTAATCGTTTCTATACCAGATAGAGTTCGCGATATTGAACTCAACATCAGAATCTATTCCCCCTAATAATTCTATCAGGCTTTTATAGGACTCATTTATTTCATCCATGGACAAATTTGCAAATTCAAGTGTGGTTCTCATCGCTTCCTCGGTGCTCTCACGAGCTCCATTATAGGTCATTCCAAGAGCCATTGAAATAGAAAGCGGTGAGATAAAAACATTTGAATCTGCCATTTCTGTGTTGATCTCTTTAAAAAGTTTAAGTCCAAAAGAATTATCAGATTCAACAAGCTTTGCCTCGGAAGAACTTAATTCTCGCAACGGTTCGGTGGGGTCGGTAACATCACAACCAAAAGTTGAAAGCAAAATTACAACAAACAAAAAGAATACCTTTTTACTTTTCATATTTCCCTCCTGTTTTTTTATTAGATGAAAAAACTGTTATTTAGTTCCAAAAAATCCTGTCTCTTTATCTAAATCAAGAAAACTTCTTCAAAACTAAGAAGTTTATTATGACAAACTTATATGTAATGTGGAATTTTGATCTACTTTTATTTTATAAATCTTAATATAAAGGGATAGCTATATCTTTCACCTTGATTCGTTTTAACTGTTGCTATTATAGTTAATACAATATGGGCAACCGCAATGACAGGAAGCAAAACAAACCCAATCGCGACGAGGCATAGCAGTCCGGCAACAAGTCCATAAATAGTCATTGAAATTTGAAAATTCAATGATTCTTTACCCTGTTCATCTACGAAAGCAAACTCGTCCTTTTTAATTAGCCAGATAATAAGAGGAACAATTATATGCCCAAAAGGTACGCCGATATATAATGAGAGGGCGGTTAAATGACAGAGCATAGCCCACGTATTTGCATTTTTATCTTTTCCTTTTGCCATTGTTTTACCTCCTTTAGTTTTTTTACGTTTATTTTTTACTTTTAAATTTATACAGTCAGAATGTTATGTCAAGAACTTGACTTAATGGATTCTTCGAATATAAGTTGAAGAGTTTTCTAGGCTTTGGGATTTTGGATTTAATAAAAACAAAAAATCTTTATTTGTGTTATTCTTTGCTTCTAACTAATTTGTTTGTCTTGGTGGCTTAATAAATCGTTAACAATGCTTAAGCAACTTCGTACCTCTGCAACGATCTTTTTAGATCAAATCAAAGAAGGACTTACTTCAATTAACTTTTAATTATACTTAGCCAATTCTTTGATATTATTTCATTTTAGAATGAGGCACTTATTTATTTTTTTAAAGCTTTTACCAGCTTGAATTTTATAGAAATAGACACCCGACCTCATATCTGAAACATCCCACTCAACCCTGTGGAAACCGGCTGATTTATTCTCGTTTACTAGAGTCCTGACTTTCTGACCTAAGGTATTAAAAACTGCGATTTCTACAAAAACGTCCTCGGGTAAACCATATTTAATAGTCGTTACAGGATTTGACGGATTCGGGAAACTGTGCGAGATGCTATAATTCTCAGGTATGGCATTAATATCATCGTCTGTATTTGAATCGCCTGTTGTAATTGAATCCAATTTGGACATAAACTCATTTCCATCTTTATCCACCAGGAATATTTCATAGATGTATTCAGTATTATTAGCAATATCAAAATCCAGATAATATCTATCAGTAAGGTCCGATGCTAACAGCTGACCATTACGATAAATTTTAAAAGTTACCGTATCGCCTTGTTGGTCAAGAAGGGGACTAACTTGTCTGGACTTTAGCAATGATGACATTTCAGAAGAACCCGGTACCGTAAAAGATGAAACAACCGTAATAGATGAGTCCCCAAAAACTGCAGAACCCGATTCAATCGTTTCAGGAATAATATCGTAATACTCTCCCTCACTGATATCAAGAATTTGAAAAGACATTGGATTCCCAGGTATATATCCGGGGGACAAAGTTCCGTTATAATCACAAAGTACTATACTCCTCATACATACGAAAACATAAGGTTCTTCTCTGGTTGGAGAATAAACTTGATAGCTAACTGAGATTGGGCCGATATCAGCGCTAGAGTCAATTGGGCATTGACTGGCTGAAATTCCCGCTTCATCAATAATATGGATCTCATCTCCTTCATCTAAAAACGAGAATGCGTTTGAGGGAATCATCACTGTTTGAGATTCACCCCAACCCCATTTCAGTACAACCATATTGCTATGTGTTTCCGCATCCATATCGAAATCCAAAACAGCAATTTTATAAAACAAACAATTTGCCAAACCCTGATCATCAGAAATTTTTAGTTCAACCGTATAATTACCCCCCTCGGTGAACTGATATTCGGTATTTCCATTAGCACTTGAGCTCCAGTCATAAGTCCCATCTCCATCGAAATCCCATTCATAGAGCTCAACAGTTCCATCGGGATCGGTTGCCGAAGCAGTAAACGTTACTGTTACGGGCACTCTACCCAATAACGGATCTACAGCAACTTCTGCCTCCGGTAAATAGTTGGAAGACCCTCCTTCGGACATTAACAGCGGACTGAATACTACCTCCCCGTAATTGAGGTCGTCATTGTAATCCCATATCTTGGCCTTGATTTCAGCTACATCAATAGTCCCCCACCAGTTATCGGTAGCCGTAATTGAATTAACCGTGCGATTCTCCACATTGTAAGTAGAATTATCGACGAAACTACATCCGTATATAGTGTCACCCGGCGTTGAACTAACATATTGATTGGTGCTTATCTTAACCCCAATAGTATTATTGCTAATATTACTATTTAAAACAGAACCATTATTGATATTTACCGCGATACCTGTCCCATCTCCCGTAATATTCGTGGATTGAATAATACATCTTTTGGAATAATCTTCTGTATTACAATTGATACCATATTCTCCACTGTAATTGACCGTTGAATTAGACACTGTAAGCGTACCCCCTGTAAACCCTTCAACAGGAGAATTATTAAGAGTACACTCCGAAATATCACAATCGACACTACCACATTTTATCTCTGAGTTAGTTATATCTGACCCTATAAACTTCATATACTCACTCCAAGCATCACGATCCGATATAGTACTCACATTGGCCAAGGAGCAATTTCGAATAACCAGACTGGCATTAGAAGAAGCATAAGTAAGACTAATAGTAGCATCTGCAATCTCGGAATCCTTAATCTCAAAATAAGAATTACCTACTTCAATTGTGTTATCTGATACGACAGCGTTCGATATACAGATGCTCCCACTTCCTCTGGGAGAAGTATAACTATTAGTTCCTTGAGCAATATTACTGTGAAGTAACCTTAAATCTGAAATATATAGTGTATCCGTATTACCAACATCAGTAAAAATTGCTCTTCGTGACCACTCCATCCTTACGTAATTGAGTTGCGAGGCGAATAAATCTGTTCCAACAAATCTTAGCATCGTAGCACCGGATGACACACCGGGAGTAGAACTGGTAAATATAATCGAATCGCTCTCCGTTCCATTTGCTATAATATTACCCTGAACTAAAATTTCATAAGCTCCTTCAAATTGAACCTCGACACCCGGATCCATCGTTAAACTCACCCCCTCCGGGATCTGAACATCCCCAACTACAACAAATGGACTTAAATCGCTCGTCCAGGTCGTACTGAATGGTATGGGACCAGATACCTCAACCAATTCTCCAGGCGCCAACACCTTAATAGTTATCTCTGTAGTATTAGATAATCCAAGGTTGTCAGTAACACGACATACAGCCGTATGTTCTCCGCTTTCCTCATAAGTATGTTCGGTATTCCCATTTACACTTGAGCTCCAGTCATAAGTCCCATCTCCATCGAAATCCCATTCATAGAGCTC
>CAZQNI010000061.1:7455-7638 GCA_964594255.1 uncultured bacterium
CAGTTCCATCGGGATCGGTTGCCGAAGCAGTAAACGTTACTGTTACGGGCACTCTCCCTAACAACGGATCTACAAAAATATCTCCCTCCGGCAAATAATTGGAAGAACCTCCTTCGGACATTAACAGTGGACTGAACGTTATCTCCCCGCAATTGATATCATCATTGTAATCCCATATCTTGG
>CAZQNI010000062.1:0-7616 GCA_964594255.1 uncultured bacterium
AGAAACAAATGGTTGAAAAAATGGAAAAAACATTCTCAATAGTTTCTGAAGAATTCGCCAACATCAAAACTGGAAGAGCTTCTCCAGCTCTTATAGAAGACCTTAAAATTGATTATTATGGAACAAAAACGCCCCTAAATCAACTCGCTTCAATTACAATTCCGGAACCACATCTTATCGTAATTCATCCATTCGATGAAAAAGCTATAGACAATATTGAAAAAGCTATAGTATCTTCAGATTTAGGAATGAATCCGTCCAATGACGGTTCAGTACTTCGTATTCCTATCCCCCCGCTTACTGACGAGAGAAGAGAGGAATTAAAGAAACTGGTCAACCGCCTTGCTGAAGAAGGAAAAGTATCACTCCGAAACATAAGAAGAGATGCAATAAAAGATATTCAGGATTTGGAAAAAGAAGGAAAAATATCCAAAGACAACGAATTAAGATTTAAGGACGAAATCCAAAAAATAACTGACCACTTTACCGACAAAATTAAAGATATTCTTATAAAGAAAGAAAAAGAAATCCTTAATGGCTAATGAAAATATTCCTACCCATATTGCAATAATAATGGATGGGAACGGCAGATGGGCAAAAGAAAGAGACCTTCCGCGCTTACAGGGTCATCTGGCCGGAGTCAACGCAGTAAGAAGAGTTACCGAATATTGCCAGGAATTCAAGATTAAGTATCTGACCCTATATGCTTTCTCACGGGAAAACTGGGACAGACCAAAAGAGGAAGTAGAAGGATTAATGTCCCTTTTTTCTAAAGTAATAAGAGAAGAAATAAATGAATTAAAGAAGAATAGAATAAGAGTCAGATTTTTGGGGAAAATCGACGAGTTGCCCTCTGATGTTAAAAAATCAGCATTATGGATTCAAGAGCAAACAAAAAACTTAGAAAAACTGAATCTCATACTGGCATTTAACTACAGCGGAAGGTCGGAAATAATAGAAGCAGCTAATAAAGCTATCGAAAAGGGTAAGAAGATAACGGAAGAAAGTTTTAGAAATTTTCTATTTTTACCTGATGTACCTGATCCTGATCTGTTTATAAGAACCAGCGGAGAGTTGCGTATCTCAAATTTTCTACTTTATCAAATTGCTTATACAGAGTTGTTTTTCACCGAAGAACTCTGGCCGGATTTTAACAAAGACCAATTTATAAAAGCTATAAGATCTTACCAAAAGAGGCAAAGAAGATTCGGGACCATTCAATAAATTTAAGTCGTCGCTGGATAACAGCAATACTTTTTATACCTGCACTTATTATTATAGCCAGGTCCGGGGGAATATATTTTTTAATTCTTGTCGAACTAGGTATCTTCCTTGGTGTATACGAATTCTGCGACATACTAAGGGAACGCGGATTAACACCATATAAATCACTCGCGATAATTTCTTCATTAATATTAGGACTGAACGCTTATTTTCAAAGCCACCTTTTTACGGTTATCACAATTACAGCTCTGGTTATTGTTGTGGCTTTCGCAGAACTGTTCAGACGAAAAAAAGAAGAAGCTATATTTCATTTATCCGGCACAGTATTTGGAGTAATTTATGTTGGGTGGTTATTTAGCCACCTTATACTTTTAAGTCAAATGCCTGAAGTCTTGGAGCCTTTCACCTATAAAAATATTTTTGGAATACCAATACGTCTGGGTACGAGCCTTGCGTTACTGCCATTTGTTCTCACCTGGTCTAATGATTCGGCGGCTTTTTTCATAGGAAGAAAATTTGGTAAGACAAAATTCTTCCCGGTAATCTCTCCTAAAAAAACCTGGGAAGGGGTAATTGGAGGAGCTTTCGCCGCAATTCTCGTAGCTTTCATTTACCACTATTTATACGCCTCCTATCTCTCATGGTTCGACTGCGTAACTCTGGGTATCGGAGTTGGAATTGTTGCCCCTATAGGCGATTTAGTAGAGTCTATGATAAAAAGAGACGTCAAAATAAAGGACGCTTCCGCTATAATTCCCGGACATGGTGGATTTCTTGACAGATTCGACTCATTACTTTTTACGGCTCCTCTTATATACTACTATCTTCGATTCTTCGCTGTAAGATGAAAAACGTTGCTATACTGGGGTCGACAGGTTCTATAGGAAGGAACACTCTAAAGGTTATAAAAAACCTTAAAGGTTTCAACGTATCCGCTTTATTAGGTGGCAATAATATCTCCCTTCTTACCCAACAGGCAGAAGAATTCAAAGTTGAATACGTCGGTAGTTTTTTCGAAAAAAATAAACAAGAATTAGAAGAAAGGTTAAAAAATAAATTTAAGATATTAATCGGGCATGAGGAAGCAGATTTTATATATGAAAATGAGGAAATAGATATAATAGTAATAGCTACAGCCGGAATATCTTCTTACAAATCTTTAATTAAAGGTTTGGAAAAGGGAAAAAGAATATGTACAGCAAACAAAGAGACTCTTGTGGCATTTTCTCCTATTCTTAAAAATAAATTAAAAAGTCTTCCGGGAGAATTGGTTCCTATTGACAGCGAACATTCCGCAATATACCAGATCCTATCCAAATCAGAAAGAAATAATGTAAAAAAGATAATAATAACAGCTTCTGGTGGACCATTTTACGACAGAAGAGACCTTAGTAATATAACTCCAGAAGAGGCCCTCAATCATCCCACATGGGAAATGGGAAAGAAAGTAACCATCGATTCCGCAACTTTAATGAATAAAGGACTTGAAATAATTGAGGCTTCTGTTTTCTTTGACCTGGACGCGGACGAAATTGAAGTTATAATACATCCGGAATCTATCATCCACGGCATGGTAGAATTCCACGATGGCTCAATTATTTCGCAAATGTCTATTCCCGACATGAAAATACCAATACAATTTGCTTTTACTAATCCTAATAGAGGAAACTTTCCGACAAAAAGATTAAATCTAAAGGAAATAAGCTCTCTAAATTTTAAAGAAATAGACCAGAAAAGATTTCCTCTTATCTCCCTTAGCTACAGAGCCTTGCGTGAAGGGGGAACCCTTCCCGCTGTATTAGTCGGTACAGATGAAGTTGCGGTTGATAGATTTCTAAAAGGAGAGATATCTTTTCAAAATATCATAGATATAATTGTTAAAGTCACAAACTCTCATAAAACAAATAAGAACCCCGGAGAGAAAGAAATTATGGAAGCACTTAATTGGGCAAGAGAAGAAGCCCGGAGGATAATGTAAATGTTTTTAGGTATAATCGTCGCACTTATAGCATTAAGCGTTATGGTCTTTGTTCATGAATTTTTCCATTTAATTGTAGCCAAGTGGTCAAAAATGAGCGCCCCTGTTTTTTCCATAGGTCTTGGTCCTAAATTATTTTCTTTTTTCAAATGGGGAGAAACCGAATTCAGGATCTCCGCGATTCCCTTTGGTGGTTATGTCGAAATAAAAGGAATGGATCCGGAACAAATGAAAGGTGAAGAAGATGAATTTTATTCCAAAAACGTATTACAAAAAACCGCAGTTGTTTTTGCCGGTCCGTTTTCTAATTTTTCTCTAGGATTCTTAATATTCTTGTTCGTGTTCTTATTCAACGGCATTGAAGTACCAACTACAACCACTATAAATACAGCAAATGCATCCAGCAAACTTTTACCAAAAGACAAAATATTTGAAATAGACGGCAAAAAAGTTAACAACTGGTATGAAATTACAGAAAGAATAAAAAAAGGATCGAGAATCCTGCTAAGTCGTAACGACAAAGAAACAGAGATAGTAGTTGATTCTCTATTTGACGATTCGTTAGTTCCTTTCGTACCACCGGTAATAGGTAATGTAATTAAAAATTTACCTGCCGATAAAGCGGGTATGAAAAAAGAAGATCGAATAATCCAAATTCAAGATAAAAATATATATAGTTGGGAAGATATAACTACTGCAATCCACCCAGCGGCAGAAGAAACACTCACAGTCGTTTACTTATCTCGTGGCGACACAATTGAGACTAATATAGTGCCCGATAAGCAAAAGACTATTGAAGGAGATTCAATAATAAACGTAGGAATGATTGGAATAGAAGCACCCACATCAAAAATGAAGATCGGCGGGATACAGGCATTTTCATTTGCGTGGCAACAAAGCTATAAAACTGCGACATTAATTTTCAATTCATTTAACTGGCTATTCCAGAGAAAAGTTTCACCAACAGAAATATCAGGACCTGTTGGGATAGTTATGGTTACTAAAAAATTTGTAGACCGCGGTTTCATAAGCCTTTTAATGTTTGTCGGACTTATAACAATCAACCTCGCTATAATAAATTTGATTCCTATACCTCCATTAGACGGATTCCATATTATAATGTCTTTAGCTACTTTTACCTCGAGGAAGCCTCCTTCCAAAACACTGCTAAAAATTGTTCAAACAATTGGTACCATTATTCTTCTTTCCCTTATGGCTCTGGTTATATTCAACGACGTAATAAAATGGATACAGGGAAAATTCTGAGCGGCAAAACCGCTAATGTATAGTATTACCACAAAGACCACAAAGGACACAAAGCTACTCCACACCCCACCTTAATTTATTGGGTTTTTTAAACTCATCCCAACCACAGACAAAATTAGAGAGCACTATATATAGTTGAGAAGAATTAAAATCTTTGTATTCTTCGATTACTTTGTGGTTCAATTCCTTTTTGAACTTTGATTTGTAGTTTTGCATTTTGATATTTGGTTTTTACATTTTTTATTGCCCTTGACTTTTACCAACGATAAAGTATTATAATATAGAATAGTTAAGGGAAAGCGGTTAGAATCCGCTGCAGCCCCGCTACTGTATTTGGCAACGAAAACTGCCGATACCACTGGGTAAATGTTCTTACCCGGGAAGGTGCAGTGAGTAGGTAGGCCATAAGTCAGGAGACCTGCTATTTACGAATACTCCGAGGGGAGAAAAAAATAGAAAAAATAAAAGAAATATCATATGTAACAATATTTACAGCATTAGCCTTAGGTTTAGGGTACGCATTCGCGTATATCCCCAATTTTGAGCTTGTTTCGCCTACTGTTTTCCTTGCGGGAGCACTATTCGGAATTCAAACAGGAACACTTGTTGGAATACTAACCTATTTCATTTTCGGTGTATTAAATCCGCTCGGTATGTCTCCCCTACCTCTTCTACTGACACAGGTACTCGTTGGCACCCTGATAGGAACATCCGGAGGATTTTGCCATAAGAAAAAATGGAATAAAGCACATATCATTCTACCTTTAGGGATTTTAATCACTCTCATATCTGATATACTAACTACATCAGCAGGGTTCGTTTTATTCCCGACAAAAAAGAGTTTTCTTGCTTACTTTATCCTGGGGTTGCCTTTTGTTATCTGGCACGTATTTACCCAGGGCATAATTTACGGTTTTGTTTTACCCCCAACAATACAAAAAATACAAAAAAGGAGGTTTTATGCTATTAATCATAATAAGCGTGATGTACTTTGAATCAAAAGGAATAACCGTAACGGCAGACAGGTTCGAACATCTTCCCTATCAAGTTGAAGTGATTGAAATTGAAAATTTGCTGACCGTCGACGAATTGGGAGAAATTCTCGAGAAAGAAGCGGGAGTTAAAATAAGCGAAAGCGGAGACCCGGGTTCGCTCAGCCAGGCAGCCGTTCGTGGCAACAACCCAAAACACACACTTATAATGCTAAACGGACATAGAATAAACGACCCGAAATTAGGTGGATTCGACCTTTCCACACTTCCATTAAGCGCGGTAAAAAGGATTGAAATAGTTAAGGGTTCATCCTCTGTATTTCAGGGCTCCAATGCAATTGGCGGGATTGTAAATATCATTACAGGAAAAGAGACGAATGATATAAAATTTCAAGGCAATTCTAACACCGCTTTTGGTACAGCTCTGCAACTTTATAAATTCGGTGTAAACGGCAATTTAAACCTCAAAAAAGGCGAAGGACAAAGAAGTAATACGGATTTTGAGCATTATTCACTCGCTCTTAATTGGAATGATTTAAATTTTACCGGAAGTTATAAAGATCTAGGCACACCCGGTGTGTTGCCCGATAGCGGTATCGTCCCAATGTTTGGAGACTCAACTGCAGCATCTCTTTTTGATAACCAACAAACGCAATTTGCAGACCTCTCGTACAGTAAGATCTTTACCAGCGGTGATATCGGAATATTGATCGAACCCGCAATAACCGGAGAGTTGCTTAAATATAACTTCAAATATTTGTTCGGAGAACCAGTTATAGAAAAAGACGAATATAAAACAATTGCAGGACAATTCAACACGAAATTCTTATACAAAATGTTGTCTTTATCTATCAATCTCGAAAAAGACAGGGTATGGATAGATCAATACACATCAAATTACGATACAACCTCTTTCTCACTTGAGGAAGAAAAAGCAGGGGTAGCTCTTTCTCTTTTTCATGAAAAAGAGAATATAAATACATTCGTTTCCGTGAGAGAAGATTGGTACGGAAGTTTTGGCAGACGTCCATCTTTTACAATCGGAAGCAGAATTACCACACCAATCGAGATTTTCGCGTCGGTGGGCTCCGCATTCCAGGCTCCTACCCTCTACGATCTTTACTATCCGGGTTTTTCTAATAAGGAACTTAAACCGGAATACTCCCTTGCATTAAACGGAGGAATAAAAATAAAAAACTTCACCATATCCGGACATATAGAAGAAATAAAAGACAGAATAGGAACCGATGAATATTGGGTTCCTCAGAACATCTCCAGAACACGAGTTTTCGGTATCGATATAGAAGGTAATGGTAAATATGAAGATATCTCATATTCATTAATATATTCTTATCTCGACGGCTACGACGAGGAAAATGACCTGAAAAGAGAACTTCAACATCAACCAAAACATTCTATCGCAGGTATTTTTTCTTATGAAGGTCCGATATCCGCCGAAGTGTCGGGAAAATGGATGGGAATAAGAAAAAGATGGTTCTCATTCGGAGGATGGAAAATAGAAGACCAGTCTTTCATCTTAGATTTCGGAATAAGTAAGAAATTTAAGGATTTTTCACTGGGGCTCAATGTAGAAAACGTATTGGGCACTGAACACATAACAAACTTCGGCAGTTCATCCACGGACAGAGATTACCCGGGAATGGGAAGGTACTTTAATATTTGGGCTGGATATTCTTTCTGAACCCATATCACGATTTTTAACGACAGAAAGCACAATGCGTCAAGCCGCTAAAATGTAAAAATTAAATATTAAAATGTAAAATTACAAATCAAAGTTCAAAAATTTACAAAAAAGGAAGAAACAACGAGGATTACTAATAAAACAGCGTTAAAGCTCCTTTCAATGCGCCTACTTTGCTTAACCTCTAAGGAAAAATGACTGTATCAGAGCGTTTAATTAGAGATTACTCTTTTCATTTTTTCATTTTTAAATGTCATTTTGCTTTTTGATTTTTGATATTTAATTTTCAAAAAGGGGGGGTTGACAAACAATAAAAACCGATTATTATCTCATTGCTCGGTGGCCATAACGGAGAGGACATACCCGTTCCCATTCCGAACACGGAAGTCAAGCTCTCCTGTGCTTATGGTATTGCCTCTTCGGAGGTGAGAGAGTAGGTCGCTGCCGGGCTTTT
>CAZQNI010000063.1:0-7597 GCA_964594255.1 uncultured bacterium
TGTCTGCGTAAGGGTTTGCCCTTTTAAAAGAATCAGCGTCAGCCACAAGCCCACTGTATTCGGGATTTGAATTATCAACATAGGCATATTCTGAATAGAATGATTCATAGTTAACAATTCCTGGCAAACAACCATCTCCGGGTACAGTACGCCATTCGGTGGTGTCAAGTTGCGTTCTTACCACATTAAACTTTCCAATTACTTCTACTTTTTCTATTTCTTCTCTTATTTTTTCTCTTTCTTTTTTGCACCCTAAATTTATAACAAGAGCCAGTAACAAAACTATAACGCACAATAATTTTACACTCTTTAAAAACCCTTTTTTATTTTTCATCCCTTTCTCCTTTTTGTATTTTTAATTATAATCTTAGTATAAAAAGGTTAAGCAGATTTTTATAATAGTCAAGTGTTGGGACTGCTTAACCGACCGATGACCGCAGACGGATGACGGGAATCCTTCGGATTAGATAAATAGTAAAATTGGGAAATGGTTAGATAGGTTTTTAGGGGTTTGGATTTAGTGGTTGGGATTTTGTTTTTGACACATAACTCATGACGCAAGACACTCGACCCGATTTGCCTTGACAATATAACTCGGTTTATTACTTTTCCGATAAGATAACGATATCAAAAAAGGAGTTAATATGAATAAGAGATCTTTTTTACTAGTTTGTACCTTAATTGTATTTTTACTATCATTAGTTTTGTCTGCGGAGAATTCCGTTAAGCTCAGTACCGAAAAAAGAGGAGAGCCAATATCTAAATACATCTACGGTCAATTTATCGAACATCTGGGGAAATGTATATACGGCGGCCTGTGGGCTGAAATGCTGCAAGACCGCAAGTTTTATTACGAAATTAAAGACAAATTCGACCCCTGGACTTACAGGAATGAACCCTACTGGGATACAGACTATTATAGATGTTTAAGCGCTTCGCCCTGGCAGGTAATCGGACCAAAAGGGACTGTAACAATGGATTCTGTTAATCCATATACAGGGAAACATTCTCCGGTTATCCATGGGAATAAAAATAACTCAAAAACCGGTATTAAACAATCATGGCTTACTTTGAAGAAAGGTCAAAAATACGTGGGCAGAATAATTCTCACCGGAGATAAAAAAGCCGCTCCGATAACAGTACAACTTGTTCTAAAAAACGGTAAAACCTTATCTAACGAGATTAGAAATATATCTTCGGAATATAAAGAATATCCTCTTGAATTTGTTGCTCCAGCATCGTGCGGGGATTACGGGGATGTCGAGTTAGAGATATTCACTCAAAAAGAAGGAAATTTCAAAATCGGAACTATTTCACTGATGCCCGCGGATAACGTCAAAGGATGGAGAAAAGACGTAGTTAGCCTGTTAAAAGAACTGAACGCGCCTGTTTATCGCTGGCCTGGAGGGAATTTTGTCAGCGGATATAACTGGAGAGACGGCATCGGACAGCCTCGCGATAAACGTCCTCCTCGAAAAAATCCCGCCTGGCAGGGAGTGGAATCCAATGATGTGGGAATACATGAGTATATGGAATTGATGGAAATGATAGACGCGGAACCATTCGTTGCCGTAAATACCGGTCTGGGAACAATTGAAGAAGTCGCTGAAGAAGTCGAGTATTGCAATGGCTCAAAAGATACTCCCATGGGGAAACTGAGGGTGAAAAACGGTCATCCTGAAGCATATAATGTTAAATGGTGGGCAATTGGGAATGAGATGTATGGGGATTGGCAGTTGGGGCATATGCCAATCGAGAAATATACAAAAAAACATAATGAAGTAGTAAAAGCTATGAGGAAGGTAGATAACAATATCAAACCTATCGCTGTGGGCGAGGTAGGAGAATGGACGCAAAAAATGCTTGAAAACAGTTCCGATTATATGAGCCTTATCAGCGAACATATCTATATGAAAGAAAAAGTAAATGTAACCGAACATACAGCGCAGTTAGCAGATGCTATACGGGGAAAGGCAGACGCGCATAGAAAATACAGAAAAGAAATCAAAAACCTGGAAGAGAAGAACATCGATATTGCTATGGATGAATGGAATTACTGGTATGGAGATTATATTTACGGCGAATTGGGAGTTCGTTACTATATGAGAGATGCTCTCGGTGTCGCCAGAGCTTTTCATGAATACTATAGAAATAGTGATATCATATTTATGGCAAACTATGCTCAAACCGTAAACGTTATAGGCGCTATAAAAACAAACGATACTACTTCAACTTTTGCTGCAACCGGTATGGTTTTGAAATTATACCGAAATACTTTTGGCTCTATCCCCGTCGAAATATCGGGTAAGGCGGGCGATTTAGATGTCTCGGCAGCTTTAACAAAAAAAATGGATTCAATAACCGTTTCGATTGTTAATCCCACGGGAAGCGATCAAAAATTAAATATAAATCTTCCGGAGGTCGGAAATAAATCGGAAGCAATAAAGTGGGAAATACATCATCCCAATCCAGCCGGCTACAATGAACCCGGCAAAAAGCCTGAGATAGATATAATCGAAGAAAATGTCAACGTAGATCTAAACAAGCTATCAATTAAAAAGTATTCTGTTACGATATTTAAAATGCCTCTACCCGGTAAAACAAAGGATGTCAAAGATGAAGAGGAGGAACCTTTTTTCTGATTAGTGCTATTTGTGAAAGTTAGAGTTTCGAGTCAACAAATAGGATTTTGGATTTAGGATTTAGTTCGTGGTTCGTTGTTCCTAGTTCGTAGTCCAATCCGGTCTACCGTCTGCGGTCATCCGTCATTGTTTTTGACTCATGACTCAATTTATTCTTGACATCGTATAAGGAAATCCGTATAATTATTGAAATCAGAAACAGATAATTTGGTTATTCTTTTAATAAATTTTGGGAGGTATAAATGAAATATGTAAAACCCATAGTTTTAAGCGTACTATTTGTATTTTTATTAACCAACTGCGGAGGAAACTCTGCTCCTCAAACGCCCAGTAGTCCCCAGGGACCAACAACAGGGGAGCCAAATATAGCCCAGGTTTTTCGAGCTTCCACAACAGACCCGGACGGCGATAATATTTCCTATCAGTTCGACTGGGGAGACGGAAATGCTTCTCCCTGGAGTGATTTTATTCCCTCAGGAGATACCGCTTCGGTTAGCCGCATCTACTCGGCAGAAGGTACATACCAGGTGCGAGTCCAGGCGCAGGATGAGAAGGAAAAAATAAGCGATTGGTCGGAGCCTCACAGTATTTCAATAAATTATCCGGATACCAGCTTACCGGATACCAACTTGGCTCCTCTAACGCCAAATAGTCCCGAAGGACCAATAATAGGCATAACCAACTTTGCCCATGCTTTTCGTGCTTCTACAACAGACCCGGATGGCGATGACATTTCCTACCAGTTTGACTGGGGAGATGGAACCGTTTCTCCCTGGAGTGATTTTATCCCTTCAGGAGATACAATTATCACCAACCGTATCTACTGGGGAAACGGAACATATGAGGTGCGAGTCCACGCGCAGGATGAAGAAGAAGAAACAAGTGAATGGTCGGAACCGCTCTCCTTATTAATAGGTTTTCCCGATAACATAACAGGCTCTATCTCGGCCGGCGGCGGCGTGCCTTCCGACATAGAAGTACTTCCTAATGGTCAATATATATATGTTACAAACTATGATGAAGGCACTGTCCGCGTTGTTGACGGCTCAGACAATTCGCCCATGGGTGACATTGCAGTGGGTACTGAACCTGTTGGAGTAACTGCTCTGCCTAACAGTCAATACGTATACATTATGATAAACGGCGAAGACTTTGTTCTTGCGCTTCCTACAGCCGGCGGCCCAATGGATACAATACCTGTGCAAGATCCCATGTTTGCGACTGCGCTGCCGAACGGAGAATACGTGTATGTTACGTCCTATTTTACAGGTAATGTTTATGTTATCCGAACTTCTGACAACACTGTAGTTGACAGTATTGATGTAGGTGGTATGCCTTACGCTATCGAAACTCTTCCAAGCGGAGAGAATATATATGTTTCAACCTCTTCGTCTAATACTTCCGTGATAAGAACATCCGATAACACAATTATCGATAATCTCTCCATAGGCGCTTCAGATATGTCTCCTTCTCTTAGCGGGGAATACTTATATGTGTCTTCGAGTTTTGGAGGAAGAGTTTACGTTGTCCAAACTTCAAATAACACTGTTATTGATACCGTTAGTGTAGGTGGCGATCCTATGGGCTTGTGTGTCCATCCTTCAGGTCAACTTGTATATGTCACAAATTATATGGATGATAAGGTTTCTGTAATATATATACCTACCAGCAAAGTCATTAAAAATATACAGGTATTTGATGGCCCTACGTATATTGACCCTTCACCAAACGGAGAATATATTTACGTACTACACAACCAAACTTACGCTGTTGGGGTGATTGGATATAGTAATTAGGATTCTGCGGATAGGTTAATTAGTTGATTGGGCAATTGGAAAAATAAAGGCTGCCAGCCGACTGCTGACGGCAAAAAAACCGATGACGGCGGACGGATGTCAAACATGAGGGCTAACATATGGAAGAGAAAAAATGAAAGTGGTTGTAGTCTATAAATCTATTTCCGGTTTTACAAAAAAATATGCGGAATGGATTGCAGAGGAATTAAAATCAGACATTTTTAAACAGGAAGAAATAAATATAGATAAATTACTTGAATATGATGCCATAATTTATGGCGGTAGCTTACATGCTGCGGGAATTACCGGGATAAATATTATAAAGAAGAACTTCGGGCAATTAAAGGATAAGAATATAATAGTTTTCGTAACCGGGGCATCGCCGTTTAAAGAAGAAATCATCGATGAAATAACACAGAAAAATTTTAAAGATGAAGAACAAAAATACGTTAAATTATTTTATTTTCGCGGCGGTTTTAATTTTAATAAATTAAATTTTACAAACAAAATTATTATGACTTTATTTAAGTGGAAAATACAATCTAAAAGAGATAAAACACCAGACGAAAAAGGAATGTTGGTAGCATATTCAAATCCTGTTGACTTTACAAAAAAGGAAAATATCAAAGAGTTAATAACTTATGTTAATTCTTTGAAGTGAAGAGTGTTAAGCGATTGCTGATAACAGCGAGTCATTAGTCACCAGTCACTTGTCAAAAAAGCAGACTTAAAAACAAGAACAATCAGTACTAATCCGTGTAAATCTGTGGCTAATTCATGTGATCGGATGGGTTTAAAAAGAATATCCTATTTTTAATCCTAATTCGCTGTTTTCCGGGACGTATTGAAAGTGGAATCCCCATTCCTCTTTTACGACTTTATTATAGCGTTTAACAGATTTAATTCTTTCCTTTTGCGAGAAAGTGACCAATACTAAACCAATAGTTGTAATACCGCATCCAGCAGCGAAAATACGTGTGTCAAACTCTTTACCGCTTATTACTCCGCCTATAGGCCACCCTATTAAAAAACCACCCACCGCTTCAAATGGAAAACTTACGTTTTTTAAGGTTTTAGATTTTATAAAATGCTGTGTTGCTTCTTCGTCATTTATAGAAACAATAATCTCTTCTAATTCTCCTAAATTTAACTTTCGGGTTGTTTCCCCATCATTGTATTTAAATGACGTGAATAAGCTCTTATTGAATTCGATTTCTTTTGGCTCTTCTTGCGTTTCCTGTACCTCGTTTGCTTCCTGCTCTTCCTCTATTTCCAGTGTTCCCTGTATCTCCTCTGCCTCCGACGTCTCTTTTGTCTCCTGGCCAAAAAGAGGTATAACAGATAATACTGAAATTAACATAATTACTGCAAATAATTTTTTCACTTTTACCCTCCTTTTTTCGTTAATGATATAATTAGTATGTGAAAATTAATTTGATTATGGTATTAATCAAGGGAAAAGACGTCATGAGGTAACATTAGGATTTGGGATTTAGGATATAGGATTTAGGTAAAAAACAGAAAACAAAAGAATACTGTAAATCTACGTTTATCTGCGTTCTATTATCTTTTTGCTCTCCGCATCTTATTAAGATTCCCAAAAAATAAAAAAGGCAGAGCGAACTGCTCTGCCTTTTTTTAATGTATTGCCCTATTTTATCAATAAAACCTTCTCTGTATCAGTAAACTTCTTGCCAACCGCTTCCATTTTGACGAAGTACACCCCTGCTGGTTCTTTATCCATATTTATTTTAAGCAAATACACTCCAGGTTTTTCTTCTTTTGATAACTCTTTTATGATTTTTCCTGTTATATCGTATACTCTGAACCTGACATTAGACGCCTCAGGGACAGTATAGCTGAGTTCCAGAAGATTGTTCGCCGTTATTCTTTTTATACTCATCGAGTAAACATCAGGTAAACCCTCAATTGGAACGGCTGAAGAAGGCGAAATCGTAAAGACCGCATCGCTTGTATCAGAAGGATCTCCATCCGTATCGCTCACCTTTACAAGACAACTATCCGAAGGCGTATTGGGTATTGTCCAGGAATGAGACCCGTCATCTGCGGTACTGGCAGCTTCTTCGTCCCATGAATTTCCATTATCTGTCGAATATTCGATTTTGATATTTCCGCTGGTACCATACGACGTCCATGTGATATTATATACGCTGTCTACTTTCCAGTCTTCTCCTCCGTTGGGGGAGGTTACTGCAATATATGGGGTATCTGAAATTGTGAAAACCGCCTCGCTTGTATCAGAGGGGTCTCCATCCGTATCGCTAACCCTCACAAGGCAATTTTCCGAAGGTGTATTGGGTATCGTCCAGGAATAAGTCCCGTTGTCCGCGGTACTTGCGATTACGTCCGACCAGCTGGAACCGCTGTTGGTCGAATACTCAATATGGACATTGCCGCTTGTGCCATTCGATGCCCAGGTGATGTTGTGATTACTTCCTATATTCCAGTTTTCTCCGCCGTTGGGCGAAGTGACTACGATGGAGTCTCGTAAAATCGTAAATAACGCGTCGCTGACATCCGAAGGATTTCCGTCCGTATCGCTTACCCTCACAAGACAGCTATCCGAGGGAGTATCCGGTATAGTAGTGGAATGAGCCCCGTCATCTGCGGTAATGGCAATTATGTCCGACCAGGTAGAACCATTGTTGATTGAATACTCGATATGAACATTTCCGCTTGTGCCATGTGAGCTCCAGGTAATGTTCTGAGTGCTTCCCACCAGGACGTTTTCACCTCCGTTGGGGGAGAGGACTGTTATATAAGGAAGCCTATGATTAGAAGAGAATTCAGAAGTATTTCTGTTACGATCGGTGGTTGTCGCAGTTACATAATCGCCCGGAATAAGTCCGGAAACGATTGTACTCCAGTTGCCCGATCCATCAGGAGTCGCTGAGCCAAGATAGATTTGCCCTTCTCCGTATCCGGTAGGATCAGGATTCGCCTTAAAGATTTCTACTATCGCCTGCGTGGGGTCGGTGTCAATATCTATAGTGCCGGAGATTGTTGTATTCCCGGCAAGATGAACAGTGCTGTTTATGACCGGAAAGTTAAGCTCCTGGTTGGGTCCTGTATCGGGATCTCCGCCATCATTGGCAGTTACCATATCATCTGATAAGTCTATACCTAAATATCCGGGTG
>CAZQNI010000064.1:0-7475 GCA_964594255.1 uncultured bacterium
ATTTCAACAATTCCCGGTGAATTAGAGAACACTCCTTCAACAATTGCCTTGTCGGCTTCCTTTCTTATCGAAGCTATATCTCCTTTATCTCCGAGAAGAAGAGAAAGAGCATTTATTATTATGGACTTACCCGTACCGGTTGAACCTGTAAGAACATTGAATCCTGGATTTAAAGTGACCTCGATCCTTTCAATAAGAGCGTAATTGCTAACTCTTATTTCTTTTATCATCCATTACCCCAATTCAATTTTTTTCTTAGAATATCAAAGTAATCCCAATTCTCAAATTTCACCACTTTTAATATACTCTCATTTTTTTCAACAGAAACTTCTTCACCTGAATCAAGATTAACCAACTTCTGACCATCAAAGATTAGACGGCATTTTTCTTTCGTTCTTATAAGTATCCGCGAATCAAAACTAACGACCAATGGTCTGAAATTCAAAGTATGAGGAGATATAGGGGTTATTACAAAAGCCTCAGTATCAGGCTTCAAAATAGGCCCACCCGAAGACAGGGAATAAGCAGTCGAACCGGTAGGAGTAGCAACAATTAAACCATCTCCAGAAAGCTGCGTTACAAAACTATCATTTATATATATTTCCAGATCAATAACTCGTATGTCGGTTGAGGAAAAAACAACATCATTCAAAGCCATATTCTCCTCACCCTTACAATTAGCTTTTAGAAAAAATCTTTCTTTAAGCGTATAATTTCCATCTTTTAGTTCTGTAAAGATTTTGTTAATTTCCTCTTTTCTGATATCAGTAAGAAACCCAAGCCCCCCAAGATTTATACCCAAAAGCGGTATATCAAAATCGTATATAATTGAACTGGCCATTAGAAAAGTACCATCCCCTCCGGCTGCAATAACAAAATCGCATCCTTTTATCTTTTCTTTTTCTCCGTCGTAAAAAACAAGCGAGATATCATTATCGGCTGCTGCTTTCTTCAGGTCTTTTAAAACGACTTCTATATTTTCTTTACCACGTGTATAAAAGACGCCTATTTTCATGTCTTAATACCATATAATATTCTATTCTTGCCAAATTGGTCATTACATATCGAGTAATTGATAGATTCCGGAACTTCCAAATAAGGTATATTTGAACCATCAAGCTCAATAAATATGCAACCGCCGCTTTTTAGTTTATGTGAGGAACCGTCCAAAATTTTATTTATAATGGAAACCCCTCGACATCCTCCATCAAGAGCCAACATTGGCTCATTCTTAACAACAATATCAAGCTTTTTTAAATCCTTTTCTGATATATAAGGTGGATTAGAAATAACCACATCAAAAGTTCCCGAATTATCAAAACAATCTAACAAATCCGCCCTTATTATATCAATTCGGCTGCCAAGATTATGATAATCAACATTTTTTTTACATAAACTCACCGCTTCTTTTGATACATCAGTTGCAACTATTTTTACTCCCTTAATATTAGAAGCAATTGCAATTGAAATAGCACCTGTCCCACAACCTATTTCAAGAACACGAGGATTATCAAATTCCTTTAATCTTCTGATAGAAGAAACAGTCATAAATTCAGTCTCAGCTCTGGGAATAAATACTCCTTTTTCAATAAAAATATCAAAGCCAAGAAAATTTGTTTTACCGACTATATACTGCCAGGGTTCCCCCTTTTTCCTACGGGTCAAATAACTCTTAAAAATAAAAAAATATTCTTTTTTAATATTTTCCTCGTCAAGAAGTATTTCGCCCCTGCTTTTCCCTGTTGCTTCCTCTAATAAGATAAAACTTTCAAACTCAGGATCCGAGCTATATTCGGTTAACTCTCTACTTCCAAAATCAAGAACTTCAAGTAATTTCATCATGCGATTCATCTTTTTGGCTTGCCCTAAGACTCTCTACTAAATCACCAATTTTTCCGTCCAGAAATGAATCCAGATTGTATTTTGTATAATTTATCCTGTGATCCGTAATCCTGTTCTGCGGAAAATTATAAGTCCTTATTTTCTCACTTCTATCTCCAGATCCTACCATCTTTTTTCTTTTAGATCTTATTTCTCTATCTGCTTTTTCCTGTTCATACTCAAAAAGTTTCGCCCTAAGAAGCCTCATCGCCTTTTCCCTATTCTGGTGTTGAGACCTTTCATCCTGACAGGCAACTATAATTCCGGAAGGTCTATGCTCAATTCTAACCGCAGAACTAGCTTTATTAACATGCTGACCTCCGGGACCTGAAGCCGAATAAAAATCAGTATCTAAATCCTCAGGATTGATCTCAACTTCTACTTCTTCCCTCTCAGGAAGAACCGCAACAGAAACTGCAGAAGTATGTATTCTGCCACCCGATTCAGTAACAGGTATTCTCTGTACTCTATGAACACCACTTTCAAATTTCAAACTTCCATAAACATTACCACCTGAAACCAAACTAATAACTTCCCTATAACCGTTCATACCCGACTTGCTGAAATCAACCACTTCGAATTTCCATCCCTGGCTTTCTGCATATCTTGTATACATCCGCAAAAGATCAACTGCAAATAAAGCAGCTTCCTCCCCACCAGTTCCGGCGCGTATCTCAAGTACCGCATTCTTCTTATCTTCTAAAGCTTCTGGCAATAAAGCATCTCTTATTTTACTTACAAGTTTTTTCTTTTGATTTTTTAATTCGCGAAGCTCTTCCTCTGCAAGAGTAATCATTTCTTCATCCTCTGTCTCTGACAAAATTTTCTCGTCTTCTTTTATCTTAGCCATAACATTATTATATTCATTAAGAGGCAATATTATATTCTCTAAAGATTTTTTTTCTTGAGAAAGCTCTATTATTTTTTTCCTATCTTTAATAACTTCAGGATCTTGTAGTGATTTAATGACTTTCTCATACGCAACTCTGCACTCTTCTGCTTTTTGCAGAAATAAGGAAAGATTTTCGGCCATTTACAACAGCCTCTCGTAGAGATCCGGTAGGATAACTGACGCATCACCAAAAATAGAATAATCGAGGTATTCACTAAGAGCAGTTGTTTCCCTATTTATTTCTATTACAAACGCTCCTTTTTCTTTAGAAATTAATGGTATTGAAGCAGCAGGTTGGACCACCCCGGAAGTTCCAATAACAAAACATATGTGACTATTCTCTGCATATGCCCTTGCTTTGATCAGAGCTTTATATGGAAGTGGTTCTCCAAACCACACAACATCGGGTCGAATAAGTCCACCACACTTATCGCATTCAGGTATTTTTTTTGAATTTATTTCACCAAAAATTTTTCCACAATTATTACATTTATTCCTGTAAATATTTCCATGAAGTTCTATAACTTTATTAGAACCAGCTTTTTGATGTAAATTATCAATATTTTGCGTCACAACTGCAAAATTCTTAAAAATACTTTGCATTTTAGCAAGGGTAAAATGAGAAGGGTTAGGTAATTTCTTTTTTATCATTTCCCTAATCTCAAGATGCCATTCCCAAACCTCCTGGGGATTTTCATTGAATGATTCAACAGTAAAAGGGGTCTTATCCTTCCAGAAACCTTCGTTCCCTCTAAAGGTCGGTATACCTGAAGGTTCCGAACTCCCTGCGCCAGTTAAAGCGAAAGCGGTTTTTGCGCTTCTTATTCTCTCCAAAACTTCATCATCTATTTTCATAACAGTAAAGTAATTATTCTTATCCCATTGTCAATATTTTTCTTTAAAGAAAACCTATCGTGGTAAAACCACTAAATTCAAAAATCAAATATCAAAATGGAAAATTACAAATCAAAGTTCAAAAATAAAAAAAGAAAAAAACGAAGAATAATTCGAATAACATAAATCCTTTTTCTGTTTCGCGGTTAGGGAAAGGGATAATTTTGCATTTTTATTTGTCATTTTGCTTTTTAATTTTTGATATTTTATTTCCAAGGTAAACAAAAACCAAATGAGATATTTTTCTTCAAAAGAACAAAAACTCAACTGGCAGTACTACGAATCACCAAACTTCAGGTGGGGGGTTTTGCAACTCATAATCTCCAGTAATATATCGTTGAACGAAGATCAAATCGTATCCCCTCTCATAGTAATACCATATCTGATAAGCATCTCCACTAGGGTTAAAAGGTTCATCCACTATATAATCAGGAGGTCCCAAAACAATAAAAACCTTGCCTCTATCTGTCCTCCATCCTTCAAAAAGAGAACCCCGCGAAAAATTCTTATTCGCATAATCTACTCTCTCAAAATACTCAATTAAGAACTCATTTACTCCATCTTCAGGTGTAGGATCTTTACTTTCCCAAAATTCATTCCAGAGCTTTTCTCGTTCTTCAACTTTTGCATTAAGTAATTTTTTCTCCTCCCCTGCAGATGAAACATAAGCAATTTGCCTAACCCTTTCAATATATCTCTTTGATTTAAAAAAAGGTTTCCAGACTCTGAAGGAAATAGATTCCTTAACAATTTCCTCTTTATCAACGTTCTTCACCTCTGCTATAAAATTATATAAACCTTCCTCAAACCTATCCGCAGGAATAGTAACTTCTACATTTTGGTTCTTCTTATCGGGAAGGACAGTATCTCTTTTGAAATAAGTTTCTTTATCCTCGTCACTAAAATAAAAATTAAGATGAGTTTCACCTTTCTCAAAGCTAAAAATATTCAGTCCAATCTTGATTGTATCTTTATCGGTAACAACTTCTCTTGAGGGATTTGAGAACCATCTTATAGATCCGATATCAGTTGCTTTCAATTTGGATACCTCTAATTTTTCAGATCTGCTCCATACCCTATTTGAATTACGATCCGATACTCTTAGAATAACCTCGATCTTTCCTTCAGGTACTTTCATTTTCATAAGATCATTACGATAAATATCATCAGACATCGTTTCTTCATATTTATAAACTGAGAATCTGTCTTTTTTACTCTTTCCTCCCAATTGATAATTATCCTTTTTTAAAACCAAAGAGACCAGAAACTCTCCTGTATAAACAGTATCTTTTTTCTGGAAGATTAAATCAGAATAAGGTAATCCATAGTTTACAATAACGTAAGGAATAGAGTTTGTATCTCTATCAAGCTGAAAATCTACGTTAATGCCGATAAAAAATAAATAAAACAAAAACATCTTAACTCACCCTCAACAATTATAAAGAAAGCTCTATATTCAATTTTTTGATTTTCCTGTAAAGAGTAGAAGGATGGATTCCCAAAATATCAGCAGCTTTACTCTTATCACTTTCTGAAATTTCCAAAGCTTTCTTTATAGTTTTTCTCTCTATTTCTTCTAAATTCAACCTATCAGCCTTACTCTTACTCCTAAACTCTTCCGGAATCGCTGAAGCATCAATCACTTGCGAATCTTCTAAAACTATTAACCGCTCAAGGAGATTTTCCAACTCTCTTACATTACCAGTCCATTTATAATTCATAAGTTTCTCGTAAGCTTCACCGGTAAATGTTTTCTCTTTTACATTTAATCTTTCTGAAATTTTCGTATTAAAATGCTGAATCAAAGGAAGTATATCTTCTTTTCTTTCCCTAAGTGGAGGAATTTCAACAGGGATAACATTTAAACGATAGTATAAATCTTCCCTGAATTTCCCGTCAGTAACGAGTTTTTCAATATTCTCATTTGTAGCGCTTATTATTCTAACATCTACCTCAACTTCTTTTGTACTTCCAAGAGGTGTAAAACTCATTTCCTGAATAGCTCTGAGTAACTTCGGTTGGAGTTCCATCGGCAACGTACTTATTTCATCAAGAAATAAAGTACCTTTATCTGCAGCAACAAACAATCCCTTCTTGTCTCTATCCGCACCGGTAAAGGCACCTTTCTTATATCCAAAAAGCTCTGATTCCAATAATTCGGAAGGAAAAGCGGAACAATTAATGGGAACAAATTTCCCTGGTCTATCTGAATTATAATGAATCAAATTTGCTACCAATTCTTTACCTGTACCACTTTCTCCAAAGATAAGAATCGGAGAAGTAGTTGCAGCAACTTTCTTTATCTTCTCTCTCATTTGCTTCATTTTTTCATTAATGCCAATAATTCGAAACTCTTCAAGTTTTTGTTCACGAAGATTTTTCAGGCTCTTTTTAATCCTTATCTTATCTAATGCCTCATTCAACCTCAAGATCAATTCTTCCATTCTGAAAGGCTTTCTTATATAATCTAAAGCTCCTCCCCTTATTGCTTCTATTGCTGAATCAATTGAAGAATAAGCAGTTATAAGTATAACTACTGATTCGGGATTTATTTTCTTGCAACGGCGAAGGACTTCCAGACCTGACATTTCCGGCATATTTATATCACTCAAAACAGCATCGTAATTACTCTCAGAAAATCTATTCAAAGCTTCTATTGGATCAGAGAAAACATCCACCTTAAATCCGTCTTCTTCTAAGCCAAGTTTGACTACTTCCAAAATACTGACCTCATCGTCAATAACCAAAATTTTCCCGTTCATAAAATAATTCTTACCTCCGTACCTTCACCTAAAACACTATCAACCTCAACGTCCCAGTTGTGCAGTTCTATTATTTTCTTCACTATAGGAAGCCCAAATCCAAAACCTTCCTTAAAATGTGTATAAAAAGGAGAAAATATTTTATTCAAATCCCGCTTTTGGATACCACAGCCATTATCCTTCACGAAAAGTATTGTCCTATTATTATCTTTCTTTGCTCCAAAAACAAGGTTTCCCTCATCAGACATTGCTTTTAAAGAATTCACGCCAAGATTCAAAAATACACTTTTGAGAAGATTATAATCCCCTTTTATCGAAATATTACTTATCACCTTGTTACTGAACTTAATATTTTTATTAAAAAATTTACTTTGTTTTAACTCATTTATCACATCTTCAATAAGTTTGTAGACACCAATCTCTTTATTCTTTAAATCAAAACTCTTAGTAAAATCCAAAAAACTTTCAACCAGATAATCCAATCTATCAGATTCTTTCATTATAACTTCCCTAAGCTTTTCATTTTTATCCTTCTTGCCTTTAACAGAAGAACCAATCAATTCGGCTGAAGCCCTAATAGAAGAAACGGGATTCCTGACTTCGTGAGCAAGATTAGCTGCAAAATTACCAAGGGTTACAAGCTTATCTCTCATTTGCATCTTCCTTTCTATTTCTTTTTCCTCAGTTCTATCGTTAATCATCAGAATTGTTCCATCCCCCTCGAATAAACCACTACTCCTTACCATAAATATTTTATCTTCATTCTCAAACTCCAGCTGTTTTTCTTCTCCCTTTAATATTTTCTCAATAGGTTCTTTAAAAGGATCACAGGTAACCTCCAAAAGGTTTTTCCCTGGTAAAAGTGAAACCTTAAGAAAATTGGTAGCCTTAGAGTTACTCCAGACAATACGACCCGTTCCATCTATTGTAACAATACCATAATCAATAGCTTCTACTATATCAGAAATGTCTACTTTAACTCTGGCAAGTTGCTCCCTTAAAACCTGAACAACCAGAGAAGAAACCGCAGCTGTAAAAATAAAAAC
>CAZQNI010000065.1:0-7473 GCA_964594255.1 uncultured bacterium
GTCGTCATACTCCATTATCCAACCAGCGTAGCCATATCTACTGGTGACGGGCTGCCGGTTGACATCGAAATAAGCTACTTCAATGATATTGCCGCGATCATCGTACTTGCAGGTAAATTTGTGGTACCAATCTTTATGGAGGGTTGGCTGACCCGTCACATCGAAGTATGCACACTCGGACAGATTTCCTGTGCCGTCGTATTTCATCGAGACTTCTGCCCACCAACTTTTTAGGGTCGTTATCTCATCCGAGGCATCGTGCGCAACCGCCTTCACTATGTTACCGAGTGCATCATAGGTCATTATTAAGGTTGCGTTTCCAGCTTTGTCGTTCATTGGTTTGTCATATGCATCAAGAGAGGTCATTCTTCGCAGCAGCCCCCGATCGTCGAATTCCTGGAGTCTGCCAAACGCCCCATCAGGTCCCGGGAGCGGATTGCGGTTTCGGTCACGATATCGTACATAAATTTCGTAACCAAGAGAGTCATACTCGAAATTAACGAAATTCGCGGCTGATTTTAACTGGGGTTGGGGATAGCCATCCGGTCCAACGAAATGAGCGTCGCGGGTACGCTTTTTATCTTCGGGCGGTGGCGAATAAATGAAGCCCCAGACCAAGTTTCCATACTTGTTGTAGGCTTTCTCATAGACAATGCGCCTTTCCCGCCTTCCCCGCCCTTCTGAGTCGCGGATATATTCCCACCCTTCCGAGTCGCGGACAAATTCCCATCGGCATTCCCCATAGGGGGAAACTTGATTAGGACTCGGTTTGAAGTAGGTTCCCACGCCATGTTTCGGGGTTAGTTTGCCCCTGCTATCGACGGCTTCCATTTTGAGCACTATGCCATGACGACCTTTTCTTATGAACCTCAGCGATGATGCACGACTTTGGATCTGACGGCGTGTCAGTTGGCCAATTCCGACCGGTATCCCCCAGCGCTTGGTGAAAGTGTTATAATAAGAGACATGCTTCCACACATAGCTGTCTAAGTAAAAATAGTAACTAGCTCCTAGAATTAGCAATGCAGCCCCTAGAAACATTGAGAAACGGCGCTGTCGTTGCAGTTTACGCTGGCGTTCCGCTTCTTCTTCTGCTTCTTTAGCCATACGTATTTTTTCGCTGGCATCCAGAAATTCCATAGCCAGCTCGAAATTGCCGCCATACCGTTTTGCCCATACAGGGATGGGTTTCTCTTGCTCCTTCCATGCTAAGGCATTTTCCAGATTTGGGGTGCCCCACAGTGCAGCCTTGCCTGCCTTCCACAATAATGCGGTCTGCTCCAGGAAACTGTAAGACCATGCAGATCTCGTTTCCATCTCTGCCCACTTCTTAAGCCGTTCCCATTGGCGTATCAAGCTCTCGTGACTGATGTCCAACACAGTATTGCGGTACAGGCGTTCCCTAAAGGGCGGGGTGATAAAGCTGCGATCGGGACGGCGGAATACCTCCACCACCTTCTTGACATCCTTGATTGGCACCCTAGCGGTCGCCGCCACCTCACTGAGTGCAACAGGGCGCCTGGTGTCTCCCTCGCTAAGGCAACGGAAAAGAACCTCCGCTATTCGTTGGTGTTCGCTGTCGAGCTTCTCAAAGGCTTCATCGGCATGGTTAGAGAGGGCTTTAGCTAGGCCACCTGCAGCATGGTAATCAGCAAGAGTAAGTGTAGGTCCTGAAGTTTTATCTCCTTTTTTTCTCCCTGATACTCTAGTATATTTTTGTGTCCACATACGCATCAGCAAGTGTTGCATCAAGGGCAGTTGATCTGGGTCAGTACCCATTTCGTTGAGCAACTGATTGACGAGTGCTGATTCAATGTCGCCACCAAATACCTTGGTAGGTCCCACGATAGCAGCTCTGAGCTGTTCGCGGGTGAGACGTGGTGTTAGGTATTGACTCTCATTTATTGCCTCGGGAAGGCCGCTGAACAGAGCACAATCTCCCAGATATTCAGAGCGCATGGTGATGACCACATAGATAGGCACCTCATTCTGTGCAGCTGTTTCCAGAAGCAAGGCTACAAAGGCATCAGCCTCATCGCTGTCGCCCTCTCCACGATAGCGGAAGATCTCCTCGAATTGGTCAACCAGCAGCAACATGTTGGTATGAGCTGGCAAAGGTGTCTCGCGTAATACCTCAACCAAGCCTAGTGGTCCGCGTCTCAAAGTAGCGTGCAAAAACGCAACTGCATCGGCCTCTTCAGCCCTTTCGTGACCTAGGACGGATTCTGCCATAAGAGCCCCTGCTAGACATTTCATTGGATGACTGCCGGGGCGCATCTCGGCTACTCGCCAGCGTGACCCCGCACTTACCATGAAACCCGTTTCCAGCGCTACAATCATACCTGCTCGAACGAGGGAGGATTTGCCGCAACCAGACGGACCCACCACAGCTAAGAAACGTGTCCGATCTAGTTTTTCTAGAAGTTCGTCAGTATGTTCTTCGCGGCCGAAGAAGATGTCAGTCTCGTCTCGACGAAAGGGGCGAAGACCTGGGTAAGGGGAAGCCGTGCTCACCTGACTTCCTTTTTTGGAAGTTTGTCAAGAAAGGATATCAACTCCTGTTCCCTCAAGCCCTTTTTGCAGTCGAGAATTCGCATATTGGCGAGCTTAAAACCCAAGTTGTTTTTTGGTTCTGGTGGTCCTTCATAAACGGCCAAAGCTTGCAAGGGTCGTTCACGCATAGCAAGTATCTTGCGAGATTGTCGCAGGTGTTCACGTACCCAGGTTACAGTGCTGCTCCCGTAAATTACGACCAGTGCGTCGCATTCCAATAGATTTTGTTCTAAATCATTTCGAATCTCTGCTGGTTTTCCACACTCCACGGGTAAAGCATAAGTAGCGCCGTATCGCTCAATCACATCACAAACCTCATTCGCTAGCGAACGGTCGGTGGATTCCATGTCCACAAATACAAAGGTCTCCATGGGTATCTTAACATGTGCGGGGGCTTTGTAGAAAACCTTTTCCTTGACCATGAGTTTAAACTCTTCGATTCCAATGGCGAGGACCGTGTCGAGCTGTAATAACGCACGGTGCTCCTGATCTGTTATACTGTCTATATCCAGCTCGCGACTGCGCCATTGCAGGATGGTTTTTCCTACCTTTTTAGCGCATTCGAATTGAAGATGCACATAGCCCTGGGGTAAGTCTGGGGGCTTCTTGCCGGCCGTACCGCTGAGAATCTGGACGAAAAGCTTGCATTTATCCAGGTCTCTCTCCACAGCTTGTTTAAAAGCACGGGGGTCGCCAGGATAACAGGTCTCAGGTAGCACTTGTACCCCGGCCTGATTAAGGTATCGTTTCACGCCATCGCGCTGGGAGTTGAGGTCATCAGTAACTTCGGCTAGAAACACAGTCGGTCCAGCGTCAGGTAGTTGCGTTTTTGTGTCAGGTCTTTCGTTAGTTAATTTCAACTTTTCCAGTTCTTCTGCGAGGTCGTAACTCAAGTCGTTTACTAGATCGTAATAGCGGTGGTCATCAGGATTAGGTCTGGGGGTGCCCAGAATGCGTGGCGCTTTACCTTCTTCCTGCACCCAGAAACAATAGCCTTTTAACTCCTCAAATTCAGGGGGGCGCTCCTTATCTTTGATCTTATCACGTTCAACAATAAACACACGAGAGCCAGAGCGGATTTTTTCTTTGATAAAGTTCAAAAAGGTGTCTTTTTCCCGCTGACACCAGTCCGAATGAACATAGCCTGGTGAAAGGATAACCACCAGAATGGCGGTCTTTTTGAGGGTATGCATGATTTGAGGGGTAATTCGAACATGACGGGATAGTTGTGGATCTATCCACAGTTTATAAGCATCGCTGCGACCCAATTTCTGAGCCAATTTCGTTTTTAGCCCCTTCACTAATGTAGTCACCCAACCCTCGTCTGCGCCGGGTTCCACTTGGTTATCGACGTGGGCATAGCTTACAAAGATGTCATTTTCATAATTTGGGACAAAGGTCAAAACAACCTCCACAATAAAATAACTAATAATGTGTCAGCAATAGTAAACTTAAAGGCTGAACTTTCTAATCTTTTATTTTTGTTCTTTTGATAGGCAAAATTTAAAATCCATGATGAAAGACCTATAACCCCAAAAATAATTCCCACAAAGATGATTAAGATTTCCATTTTATTTACCAATATCTTTCTTTAGGGATTTAACTACCGAATAGAGTACGACTTTCAGCATATTTCTCTTTAATTTACTATAAATATATTTAAATATCTTGATCATTTACACACCTCTTTAAATGATAGAGGACTTTCCTTATTTTAATTGTTAATAAAAGTATAACTAAAATTTATAAAAAGTCAAGGTATAAGGATAAAAATACGAAATATTAGCATTTTAAGGATTGATTTTCTATGGATATTTTCAGAAATTTTAAAGTAATCATTATCTAAGGGATTGAATAACTTGAATTTCTGAACTCTTGCTCTATCCCAATAAAAACATTCGTACTCATAAAATCTTAATTAAATTTTTAAATTGCTAGGTTTTAGGTTAAATATAATAATGATTTCTGTGTTCTCAGTGTTTTTTCTAGTGTGTTCTGTTGCGAATTAGAGTTTCATGTTTAGGGTTTCGGGTAAAAAAACAACAAAAATAGAATCTCTGTGTCCTTTGTGGCTCTGTGTGAGAATTTTTTTTTAGGGGTTTCTTTTTCTCAAATTAAAAAACAATACCGACAAAGCAACTATCAACATTCCAAGGACCGACAGCACAGTCGGCGAATCGTTTTTTAGAAATGTCCAGCTAATTAGAGCCCCGAAGATGGGCAGAATAAACTTCCACATATTTAACTCGGAAACTTTTACCTTTTCCTTCTTTAACAGATAGAACCAGATTGAGAAGCCCGCCGCCGATATAAATGAGAGCCAAAACAGGGCAAAGACAAACTGTTTTGTAATCGTGATTTGCGGGGAACCTTCTATTAGAAATGAAAGTAGAAGGAGAATAAATCCTCCCAAACCCATCTGAGCGGAATTTAAAGTAATAGGATCCACTTTACTTTTATCTGCCGACACAATTATATTACCAATTGAACTTGCAAGTGAAGATCCAAGTAGAATAAAGATACCTATCAATTCTTTAAAGGATGTACTTATAATAAATTGTCTCTCAATCGATATTAAGATTACCCCGAATATCCCCGAGAAAATGTAAATTGCTTTTCGAAGATATAATTTATCGTCTTTAAGAAGTATATGTGCAGCAATTGCAGTAATAAGAGGCGACGAACCTACTACAATTGCCCCTGTAGAACCCGGAACCAACGACATTCCCCAGAAGAATAAAGAATATAAAAGAAAAGTCTGGAAAAGGCTCACCATGGCTATCGTTTTTAAAGCAGAACGAATTGATTTAAAATAATTCCTGAGTCCTCCGCATAAGGGCAACAATAATAAACCCGCAAGAATGAATCGTATTCCCGCAAAGAGCATAGGAGAACAGTAAAGAAGACCAATCTTAATGACGGCAAAAGCCGTAGACCATATAATACAGGCAAGTATTGCAAGGAAAATAATTTTGGGGTTCTTTAAATCAATCATAACAGTCAGGAGAGTATATTTTTAATCCCCAATGTCAAGGTTTTCAAATCTTAGATTAAAGGCTGGCAGCTGACCGCCGACGGCTGACGGCAGACAAAAAAGAAAAATATATTCGTGTTATTCGTGTGGGTTAGAGTTTCGGGTTACGTGTTTCGTGTTTCGAGTTAACCACAGTTTCGTGTTTAGGGTTTCGAGTTATAACAACACTATATTTTTTTCTCTGTGCTCTCTGTGTGTTCTTTTTCTTCTCTGTGCGCTCTGTGGTAAAAAAGTTAATTATACATCAAAAATGACCGTTGCCTGATACTCGTCGCCAACCTCTTTTATCTCGAGCTGATGATAGGTTACTGCTTTTATTTCCGTTCCGTCTTTGATGTCTTCTGCCGTTACGAAGTTCCCTTTAAGATTGATTTTATACATATCTTCTTCAATGTTAACCGAGCATACAGAGGGCAGAAATAACTCCTTTTCAAAAAAATATATAATTTCTTCCAGTATACCAACAAGTGCCGTTTCAATATTTTCTTCTTTAGCGGAGAACCCTCTTTCTATTACTGGCTGGATTTCTATTCCGCCGGACAGTAAATCTGCCGTAGCATGGATTGCTTTCCAGAAAATTTCGGTAAGGGAATTACCGGTTATTTTTATCCCGATATCCGCGGTATGCTCTATTATTTCGTAATCTTTATTCGAGCCCAAAGACATGTTTCATTAAACGGGAGAACTCATAGTAGAGTTGTTTTAAATTAAAGAGTGCAGGCATCTTTATTCCTATAACTTCGAATTTTTGATTTACTAATATTTTCTTTGCGAGATATCGGGTTCTAAAAGCATGGCTTTGATCCGTAACTATCCAGATTTTTCCGTCATTGTCTATAAATTTTTTTGAATTTATAAGATTCTGGGGAGTTGTTTCCGACTTGTCTTCCAGGATAGCTTTTATTTTGGAATATTTTGCCATCCATCCGACTTCTTCTTTTGTACCTGAGAAAATAACTTTAAAATCATTGGAATCTTTTAATATTGATTCCGCAAATTTAACTCTTTTTTTTGTGAGTTCTTTATCCTTACAACCAAGAATTATGACGACGTCTTTATTTTCTACCACTTCTCTAAAATTTTTGTTGTCTCTTTTTTAGTTTCATTTCCAATAGTGTACGCTGATAAGATACTTTCTTTTATGGGTTCTAATGGCTTTTTAGTATAAACAAGAGCGATTGTCTCATTCTTTTTTACTTCCTCTCCCTCTACCTTCAACAACTTTATCCCGGCTCTCGGATCTACATTATCCTCTTTTTTTTCTCTGCCCGCACCGGTCTTTAAAGCGGCGATACCGATTTTATAAGCGTCTATTTTCCCTACAACTCCATCCGTATCAATTTTTACCTCAAAAGAGTTTTTATAAGTGGTAAGTTTGGATAAATTGCCTCCTTGAAGAGAGACCATCTTTTCGAATCTCTCAAAAGCCTTACCGCTTTCAAGCATTTCCGGAACGTTGCCTTTAATTCCCGCAAGAGAGCACATTTCCTCTGCAAGAACTTTCGTAATCTCTACAGTATCGGGATAATCGGTTACGTTGCCTTTAAGTATTTCGACCGACTCAATAACTTCGGGAGCATTCCCGATGTTTCTGCCGATTGGCGAGGACTGGTCGGTAAACACAATTGTCATTTTAGTTCCGAGTTCTTCGCCCACTTTCTTCATCATTTCGCCCAGCTCTTTAGCAGAAGAAAGGTCCTTCATAAAGGCGCCTTCTCCCACTTTAAGATCTATAACAAGACCGTCTAAGTCTTCCGCGAGTTTTTTTGAAAGAATACTGGAAGTAATGAGAGGTACCGATTCTACTGTTTCCGTTGCGTCTCTTAACGCGTACAATTCCTTATCCGCAGGAGCGATTTCTCTTGTTTGGGAAATAATCGAACAGC
>CAZQNI010000066.1:0-7435 GCA_964594255.1 uncultured bacterium
AGAAATTTTGAAATGACAAGAAAATGGGTGGCCTACTTTCATCTTGCATCCAACCCCTACTCACTAAATTCTACACAAAGTACACAAAGAGCACAAAGATTTTATTTCTTTTAAATTATACATGGCATTCTCAAATTTTTCGGTGGTGGAAAGGTTAAAATAACAATAAATTATGGCTGGGTGTGGAGTGGCTTTGTGTCCTTTGTGGTCTTTGTGGTTCAAAAAATGGGAGGAGTCAGTCTAAATTTAATACTTGACATTTAATCCTGTTATCCTTATAATACCTGAAACATTGGAAAAAGGAGGGAAAAAATGAAAAAAATGTTTTTATTGTTAGCAGTCGTACTAGTTGTTCTACCCCTGAGCGCAAGACCGAAACTTGAGTTTTCTCCACGAGGAACAGTTTATATTGGTGGAGCCCCAGGTGCAGATGTCAGTTTTGGAATCGGAGCTGATCTTATAGTAAATCCCAAAAAACAATTCGGCTTAAGGGTTAACTTGGCTGAATTTGTTTTCGGGGATCTTGAAGGAGTTGTTATTAACTCATCATTAACAATGATTAGTCCTACAACATTTGACATTCTCTATTATACAAATATTGCAAATCTCTTCTCATATATCGCTCTTACTTTCGGATACTCTTCCATAAATGACGTTGACGCTTTCGCAATTGGTGGGGGGCTTGGCCTTGAGAAATACATGGGAAAAGGGAATTATTTGTTTTTTGAGCCGGGCTTGGTCTTCGTAGATTCCGGAAGAGGGGACGGCGAACTTATCCTCAGACTTCCATTTGGGTTTAAATTAGGAATCTGATCAAGATATAAATATTTTAGAATTTTCTTTTATTCTTTTTTACTATAAAAAACCGTATGAGGCAATTCATGCGGTTTTTTTATTTTAAAACTAAAATTTACCCTTGTCTCAAACACGAAATATCCGTATAATTTAATAACACAGGGGGGGATTTTGAATAAAATAAAAAAACACTTCGAAGAAGAAGCAAAAGAATTCGATAAAATAATACGCAAAATAATTCCCTTCTACAACGAAATGTTAGAAGCCTTACTTTTTGCTATGCCGCACCCAAAATCACAAAAAATAAAAGTGGCAGATCTCGGCTGCGGAACCGGAACGATTGCAAAAATGATTTTGGAAAGGCATCCTAATTCAATTTTAACATGCGTAGACCTCGCAGCTAACATGATAGAGACGGCGAAAATCAAACTTGGAAAATATAAAAATGTTGAATATATAGTAGGAGATTTCCATAACTTTAATTTTAACAGAAAATACGATGCTGTAGTAACCTCCCTTGCCCTTCACCATTTAAGAAACGACAACGACAAGAAAAAATTTTTCAAAAAAATCTTTGATGCACTTAACAAAAATGGTGTTTTTTACAATGCTGATGTTGTTTTAGGTTCAAATGAAACCGTGCAGAATTTATATATAAATAAATGGAAGGAATTTATGCGAAGAAAAGTCTCCGTTTCCGAAATCGAATCCAAATGGATTCCAAAATATGAGGAGGAAGATAGACCGGCAAAACTAATTGAACAAATGAAATGGTTAGAAGAAATTGGGTTTGAAAAGACAGACGTAATCTGGAAATACTACAATTTTGCTGTTTATGGAGGAGTAAAGCCTTAAATAGTGATGAAACTTCTAAGTGCTAAATTGGAAAAAAATATTGATAAAGAAATCATAGAAAACATACTAAAAGGCAATTATAAGCTGGCAGTTAATAATATAGAACTGATTTTCGATAAACTATATAAAAAAATTCCTGATAAAAAAAGAATTTCTTTCGGTAGAGTTCATGTTATAAAACTTTTATCAAAAAATATCTATGAAAAACTATCCGAAATAGGATCCGTGAATTTCGAGATTGCCGCCGATTTGTACGAAAACAGTAATGATTTTAAAAGCAAGGGCGTCTCTCTGGGAATAATATCTTTCTGCGGTTTAGAAGACCCCAAAAGAACTCTACCTTACTTCGTTTCGGCTGCCGATTCTCCCGATTTTGATTCTAGAGAGCTTGCCCAAATGTTTTTTAGAAAGATTATAAAGAAACACCCTCCCACGGCAAAAAAAATCTTGCTTAACCTTGTAAATTCAAGCTACTCAAATGTACGTAGATTCGTTGCCGAAACCTTAAGACCGGTTCAAGAAAACAAATGGTTTTATGAAAGACCCGAATACCCTTTATCCATACTCAGAAACTTATTCAAAGAAAGCTCATCATATCCTCGAACCTCTGTCGGCAACAATTTAAGCGATCTCGCAAAACATCATCCAGACCTTGTTTATAAAATAGTAAAGGAACTTGTTGGCAGCGAAAATGAAAATTCACACTGGATTGCATACAGGGCATGCCGCAATCTGATCAAAAAAGATAAAAATAAGGTTTTGAATTTATTAAAAGTTGACGTATACAAATACAAGAACAAAACTTATAAGAGAAGTGCGCGTAAAAGAAATTAAAGCAAAATCGATTCTTAGAAAAGCTAAAAAAGTAGACTCATGGTTTCTGATAAATTATGGAATGAATCTCTACAGGGGATGTGCACATAACTGCGTATACTGTGACGGGCGGAGCGAGGGGTATTACGTTAACGGAGAATTCGGAGAAGAAGTATCCGTAAAGATAAACGCGATAGATATTCTAAGGCGAGAGTTAGATCCAAAAAGAAAAAGAATTCCTTTAAAACATTACTTTGTAGGTTTGGTAGGCGGAGTCGGGGACAGTTATCAACCTTTGGAGAAGAAATATAAATTAACCCGTCAGGCTCTGGAATTGTTTTACGAAAAGAGGTTTCCCGTTCATATTCTTACAAAATCCACACTTATAGAAAGAGATATCGATATAATTAAGAAGATAAATAAACAAAACAGGGCTATAGTCTCTTTTAGTTTTTCCTCGACGAGCGATGAAATAAGCTCAATTTTTGAACCGGGAGTACCCGCACCAACACAGCGGCTAAAAACTTTATCTAAATTCAAAAAAGAAGGAATAGCCTGCGGTATGTATTTAATGCCCGTGATTCCTTTCATAACGGATACGCCGGAAGTTATGGAAGAGACAATAAAAAAAGCAAAGGAAACGGAACTTGACTTTATAGTATTTGGAGGAATGACCCTGAAAGAAGGTAAACAAAAAGAATATTTTATGAGAACGCTCAAAGAAAATTTTCCGGGGTTTCTTCCTCAGTATGCAAACATTTACTTAAAGAACAAGTGGGGAGAACCAGTAAAAGAATATTACCAATCTGTACACCAGACATTTAATTTGCTCAGTAAGAAATATAGAATGCCAAGACGTATACCTGCGAGTCTCTACAAAGACATACTGGAGGAAAACGATCTTGTAACAGTTATGTTAGAACAACTCGACTACCTTGCCAAGCTTGAAGAAAAACCTTCTCCTTACGGCTATGCCGCTTATTCCATATCTAAATTAAAAGAACCTTTATCCGAAATAAAAAGTAACTTGCGCAGCATAAAGGGTGTGGGAAAAGTAACGGAGTCTATAATAAAAGAAATACTAAGAACAGGTAGTTCTGACTATTACGAGAAATTGCTAAGATGAATACTTGCCGCAAAGGCTTAAGGTAGCAGAGTCCTATGTATCCGCAAATTTATTATAAGATTAAAAGGAGGTGTAATGCTTAAGATTAAAGACTTGTTTTATGTCCTCATTTTTTGCAGCCTTTTATTTGGATGCGCAAAGAAGGAAAACGACCCGGACGTTCTGTTTCAGATATCCACAATTAACGCATTACTCGAAGGAATATATGACGGTGAAATTACTTTTAAAGAACTAAAACAACACGGAGATTTAGGGCTAGGCACTTTCAACGCGCTTGACGGTGAGATGTTAATGCTCGAGGGAGAAATTTATCAGGTGAAAGCAGACGGTAAAGTTTACCCGGCAGCAGATTCGATGAAAACACCTTTTTCTGCGGTTACATTTTACGAAGAAGATAAAACTCTAGTTTTAGATTCCACTCTTGATTATAACTCACTGGAAAAATTTCTAGATAAGATTCTCCCGACAGAAAACATTATTTACGCAATAAAAATAGAAGGAGAGTTCAAATATGTTCGTACACGCAGCGTACCGGCTCAAGAAAAACCTTATCCGCCCCTTTCTGAAGTTGTAAAGACCCAGCCCGAGTTTGAATTTCATAATATTAAAGGAACCCTGGCGGGCTTTAGACTGCCCGATTATTTAAGTGGAATTAACGTACCGAGATATCATCTTCATTTTATAACGGAAGACAAAAAAGGAGGAGGGCACCTTCTCGAATGCGAGACAGAGAGAATAAAAATCGGAATAGATTTCACAGAAAAACTTTCTCTATCTTTGCCTGAAACAAAAGAATTTTTTGATGCCGATTTAGATATGGAAAAAGACTTAAAAAAGGTTGAAAGATAAAATCCTATGGAACTTACTTGAAATCCGTAAGGTCTTATAAAAAAAGGAGGTAGCATGTCAGTATTTAAAAGTATTCTTTTAATCAGTATAACATGCTTGTTTGTTCCATCCATATTTGCCGATACGAATATCGAAAGTATAACAAATCATAGAACCGGTTTTTCCCTGGGTGTAGACGACTTTCCATGGAATGCTTACGAGGTTTCTCTCCGATGGTGGCAGGATAATGGAAAGGGAAAAGAATTATCAATCGATAAATTCTACTTATCTATTAATAAAGTTGAATCAACATCGTCAGGATACAGCAGGAGAACTATAATAAGTTTTCCGAATATAACTTACTATTTGCTCTCCCGTAGTCCTTCGAGTTCTTTTGAGGATATATATTTAGTAAGGGGTTTTGGCCTTGGTCTGGGTCTTGATATATCCTTGATTGAAACTGTATTTTCAGATACTGACAGATTATACAATGACATTTATCAGGGTTCTTTATCCTGCTACATTCCAATAGGAATCGAACACTTTTTTTGGGATAAATTTCCCAATTTAAGCTACTCCATTGGCTTTGATTTATACGGAAGCATTTCCTTTAGGTATCGCTCCCAAGAACGTAACGATACCTGGCAAAAAACAAAAGAAGGGACCCTAAACTTTGGGATTTCCTCTCCTAAGTTTTTTATTAGATGGTGTTTTTAAAAAAGGTTGTACTTCGAAAATCCTTTTATTTTATATTTCAATAATTGGAAACCAAAAAATTTAAAAAGAAAAACACCCGAAACCCACTCTTTTCAAAAAGTAACCGTAATCTCGATAAATAAATTTCGGAACTAAAATATAGTTCTTGAATCAAAATAGATAAACAACCCCAAAAGGAGGGATAAATGAAGAAAGTTTTAATTGTGATGGTTTTTCTAACAGTATGTTTACTAACTATCCCAATTTATGCCCAGGTAAAGGAAACGGCTGACGAAAAAGACGCTTCATCCCCATATTTTTTAGTACAGGGAGAAACCGATGTGGAAAGTTTTCCTCTTCTTGAAACAAAGGCAGACGTAAATATTGCCGGAGTAACGGCGGAAATCGAATTAACGCAAGTATACAAGAACGACGGCAAAAAAACCATAGAAGCTGTATATATCTTCCCACTCGGTACAAAATCGGCAATCCACGCCATGAGAATGAAAATAGGTGAACGCATAATCGACGCGAAAATAGAAGAAACGGAAAAAGCCAGGCAAATATACGAAGACGCGAAAGACGACGGAAAAGTCGCATCACTCTTAGAGCAAAAGCGCCCGAATGTCTTCCAGATGAAAGTTGCCAATATTATGCCAGGAGATGAAGTAAAAGTAATTGTTAAGTATACGGAGATGCTTGTTCCGGAAAAAGGAATTTATGAATATGTATTCCCGACGGTTGTAGGTCCGAGATTCACCGGAGAACAAAAAGATAAGGAAGACTGGACAGCCACCCCTTATCTCCATGAAAAAGAAAACCCTCCTTATAAATTTGATATAAAAGTTAATCTAAAAACAGGAATCCCAATATCAAAGGTTGTGGTACCCACGCATAATGTCGATATCGATAAAAAATCCGACAGAGCAACAATAACCTTATCCAAAAAAGAAAAATACGGAGGAAACAGAGATTTTATTCTCCGATATTCACTTAAAGGAAATAAAATACAAACCGGTCTTTTGCTCTTTCCCGGTAAGGAAGAAAACTTCTTTCTTCTCATGCTTGAGCCGCCGGACAGAGTAAATATTGAAATGGTTCCTCCGCGTGAATATCTTTTTGTTGTAGACGTTTCCGGTTCAATGCATGGTTTTCCACTAAATGTGTCAAAAACTCTCATAAAGGATATTGTTGAAGGATTAAGAGAAAAGGACTATTTTAACATTCTTTTCTTCTCGGGAGGCTCATCTGTTCTATCAGAAGAACCTCTATCCGCGACAAAAGAGAACAAAAAGAAAGCAATAGAAATGGTTATGTCCCAGACAGGCGGAGGCGGAACAAGATTACTTGACGCTTTAAACAGAATATCGACTCTTCCTAAAAAAGAAGGTCTATCAAGAATCATCGTAACCGCTACCGATGGGTACATTTCAGTAGAGAAAGAAGCATTCGATCACATAAGAGAAAATCTCGGAGAAAATAATTTCTTTGCTTTCGGCATTGGTTCGTCCGTAAATCGCTACCTCATCGAAGGAATGGCACGCGCCGGAAAAGGGGAACCTTTTATCGTTATAAACCAGAGTGAAGCCGAAGAGAAAGCCGATAAATTTTTAAATTATATTCAACATCCTCTTTTAACCGATATAGAAACTTCCTTTAGGGGATTCGACGCTTACAATATCGAACCAATCAGCATGCCCGACCTCTTCGCGGAAAGGCCTCTTATCCTTTTCGGCAAATATAAAGAAGCCTCAGGAAATATAGTAGTAACAGGCAAAACGGCAAACAGCAACTATAAAAAAGAAATAAGGGTTAAAACTTCTATGGAAGATGTAAATAACTCTGCTATAAAGTATCTCTGGGCAAGAGAGAGAATTGCAAAACTGGATGATTACGGGAAAGTTGGAACTGACGTAAAAGACGAAGTAACCAAACTCGGACTTAAATACCATTTGATGACTCAATACACCTCATTCGTCGCGGTAGATAAAATTATCCGCAAAACGGGAGAAGTCGTTACCGTAAAACAGCCCTTACCTCTTCCCCAGGGCGTTAGCGATTACGCGATAGGAGGTTATCCTTCAGCAGCACCAAGATTTGCACCTGAAAGCGGCGTCATGATGAAAGCAGCAGAATACGCCCCAAGAGTAAAAACGGACATGTCAAAAATTTCTAAAGACCAGAGGGAAATAAAGCCGAACTTCTATATTAACAAAGCGACTTTAGGACCGAAGACCGATCTTAAAAAACTCGAGAAATTTCTTGCAGATGAACTTGAGGCGAGCTTTGAAGTTATATTAAAGAACTGGAACCTTAAGACTT
>CAZQNI010000067.1:0-7314 GCA_964594255.1 uncultured bacterium
TTTTCCCGGACCCGGTCTCGCAGTAAGAGTTCTCGGTGAAGTTACAAAAGAAAGCATAGAGATTTTAAAAGAAGCTGATTACATATTCATAAATACTTTAAAAGAACTCAATCTTTACGATTCAATATGGCAGGCATTTGCGGTTTTTATACCTGTCAAGACCGTGGGCGTGATGGGAGACACTCGAACATATTCAAATCTCATAGGACTCCGAGCCGTCATAAGTGAGGATGGTATGACAGCGGATTGGTTCCCTTTCAAGAAAGAAGACCTTACAAAAATCGCCAGCCGTATATTGAATGAAGTTTCCGGAGTCAATAGAGTGGTATACGATATCAGTTCTAAACCTCCGGCAACTATCGAATGGGAGTAATTCTTTTCTTTTTATCAATATCCGAATTACTTTTACCCTCAGGAATTCAAATCCTGAAGGATGAAAGGTGCAAAACGAAACAAATTTCAGTCGGTATTGAATTAAGCCCTTCAGCAAAAATAAACCAGAATGAAAGAAGATTGTTTGAAAAAAGCGGCTATAATTACTTTTACCTAAGAGATGTATATTCTCTTAGTACACTTAACCGATTTGTAACACTAATTTCCCAGGATAAAATTTTCTTAAACGATAAAGAAAACGGCCCCACAAATTTACTTCGCCTAGCACTTAATGATGTAAACGGAAATTCTTCTCCAGTTATCAATATAACTCTGGGGATTACTGGAAGAATAAATGAAAATGAAATAATAGACATGGTTAATATGATTCCTGACACAATGATTTCAAATTCCAATACATATTATAAACTAAAAAGAGTTATAGGTAAACATATTTACCCGGGAAAGGAAAACTTTATAGCGAATATTTCTCCCTCACCTTACTCCGAAGATTTTTGCGCATTTCTTGTTTTCCTAAGGCTTATGAATAACAGAAACCTTAAGGTTAAATTCTCGCCGGAAACAGCACCTTCTTCTTTCCTTATCTATGTATCAAAAGATAAAATTAGCAAGATTTTTGTAAAACCTGCGAAAAGTGAAATTAAAAAAGCCGTACAGGATGTTTCAAACTGGCTTACGGCTCTTTGCCAGGAAAATAACAGAAGCCGATTCTTAATCTTAACTTTTTCTATGGGGATAGAAAAAAACACTCTTAAAAATTGGCTTGAGGAACTCAAAAATTTAGAAGGCATAGAAGTTCAGAAAGTATGGGAAAAATATCTAATAGAAGGTTTCGTAGCCTCACTTGACTCGTATCACACAAGGAAAATAAAAAGAATTTTCCCGGAAAGCGCTATTATAGAATGAAAACACGAATCACCCAGTGGATTATCCTGGGTCTTATTATTCTGATGATTTTTCATCCTGTTTTTTATTTCAAGAAAAAAGTTCCCCATTACGGAATTTTATTAATCGACCGGAGCGAATCTATGAGCCAAGCAAAAAGAATAGAAGTCGAATCACCTTTCACTCTAAAAAATTTTTACTTCGGGCAAAAAGAAAAAGGAACAGATATCGGAAAGGCAATACTTGCTGCAGTCAAAACAAACCCGAACGCAAGCTTCATAATTCTATACTCTGATGGTTCCGATACTAAAGGTAAAAATCCAATCGAGGCAGCAAGTGAAATCGGAATCCCTATCTATTTTATAGTTCCTGAGCTAACGGGAGAAACAAACAAAGGGTTTATTTCGGTTTACGGACCCAATTCGGTTGAAGAAGGAGACTCAGCCAAAATTACCGTATACTACAAAGCTCCCAACACAGCTACACTTGAGATAAATCATGAAGGAAAAGTTACAAAAAAAGAAATCAAAAAAGAAGGGATATTTGAATTCTCTTTCTTACCCTCCGTCGGTAAAAAAAATATCCAATTAAATCTTCTAATCGAGAAGGACACCTCGGACAAGATTAACTGGTCACTCGACGTTAAGAAAAAACGCAAGTTATTTATTGTAAGTGAGCCTCCAAACTGGAATCACAAATTCATTAAACGTTATTTTGAAGACAAAGGATGGAGTGTCGATAAAAAAGAAAAAGATACCATAGGCAATCAAAATCTATGGAGTGCCGATATTATCTGCTTTTTAAGCGATCCGGTAAACCATAAAGAAAACGTCGAGAGCTATTTGAAAAAAGGAGGAAAGATAATTGTCGTCAGTTCCGTTTCTCCAAATCTGGACTTCTTACCTGTAATCGCCCCTGCCTTAAGCAAATATTCGGGGACCCTCCCCGAAAGCTATTATCTAAAAGCCGGAGGAATAAAAAGAAATGCAAAAACGCTTGAAATTATGGGAGAAAAAGTTGGATACTTGATGCCTTTCAGGGAAGGAACAGTTATTCAATTCACCTATCTTGAATTATGGAAACTCGCTCTTTCCGCGGGAAAATCATACCCTGAAAATCTTTTCGAGAAGCTCCTGGAAGAAACCTTAAGAGAACTAATACCAGAAGATATAAATATTTCCTATGCCAAAAAATTGCTGGAAGGAGAAGATTTCATCCTCAGATTTGATGAACAGAGAAAATCTGTTACAACATTCTTCTGGGACGGAAAAAAAATACCGATCGCAGAAGATTCTATAATAGTAAAAAAACCTTTCGCGGGTCTACATCAATTTAAAATCGATTTACCGTCCCATAGTATAGAAGACTCCGTGCTGATTGTAAGCGGCCCGGGGGACAAAATGGGAATAGATACGCTCATGCTTAAAGGTATAGGCGATATGAGCGGGGGCGGAAGATGGGAAAGAGACTTCAAAGGAGAAAACATGAAATTTAAGGAAAAAGAAATATGGATAAATCTTCGTCATAATTGGTTCTTTATAATTTCTTTGCTATTGCTTTTATTCTTCGATTGGGTCCTCTGGATAAGGCAATCTAAATAAATTAGAGTTCTCTGTATTTTGTGTATTGATAGTCGAATGAATTATTGTTTTTCTTCGATTTCCTTTAATAGTTTTTCCGCATCTTTTTTTTCATACAGCTCAAAACGCCTTGTATCGCGTGCAGTCTCAAACGATAATAATTTATTGAGTACTTCTTCTGCTTTCTGTGGTTCTCCGACATCCCTATAAGTATTGGCAAGGCTTAAATATACGGCTGTGTAAAGAGAGTCTTTATCTATAGCTGTTTTGAACTCTTCGATTGCTTTTTCCTTATCTCCTCCGAATAGACCCGGGAGGGATTTATAGACTTCTCCAAGAATCATATGAGCTCCCGCGTGTTCGGGATCAAGTTCTATAACTTTTTGTGCTTCTTTTTTTAAATCGTCTACCATAAATAAAGAATTTAAAACACCATTAATTTTACCTATTAGACCTTTGTTTGTAGCGAACCAGAAATGAGCTTCGGGGTTATCCGGATTTTTCTCGATAGCGAATTTTGCAAGTTTTTCTCCTTTTTCATACCATTCTTTCTTTTTGTTATTATCCTTAAGAGCGTAACCTTTTTCGAAACAAAGATGCGATTTTCTCCAGAGAATCTCGTCCATTAAGATTTTTGAGTTGAGCATGAGAGAATCCAGAATTTCTTCCGCTTCATTTAAAAGAACAGTATCCCTGTAGCTTTCGAGATACAAGGAATCCGATTTGAGAAGTTGCTTTTTTACATAAGCTGTGTCAGAAATTAAAGATAGTATAATTAATAAAAGCATTAATTTTTCTCTCTTTTTTAAACCCTTTAATCTTTGAACTCATCAATCCAGGCAAATTCATCGAATGATTTTCGAGGTGGTCTTTGTTTTTCACCTTTTGCCATATTTTCACTCAACTCGCTCTTTATCTCATCAGAATGCTTCCCGACAATTATAAGCGTAATAAGTCTCATCTCTTGCGGTATATTAAGTATTTTTTTTGCTTTATCTTCATCGAATCCGGCAATCGGATGAGCCACAAGTTCGAGTTCGGTAGCTCTTAATATCATCATCCCCACTGCCATACCGGTATCAAAAAGGAAGTACTTTCTTTCTTTTACTATGCAATCGAGCTCCTCTTTGCTGAATACGGCTATTATCATAGAAGCATTATACGCCCATTCATTGCCTTTTGAAAGAGCTTCACGCATTTCTATCAATTTATCCTTATCATGAACAAAAACAAAATTCCAGGGCTGCTTATTAAAACATGAACACGAAAGGGAAACACTTTCCGCGAAGTCTCTTATTGTTTCTTCTGTAATCTGGACGGAATCTAGCGAACGATATGCTCTTCTTTTATTTATTGCTTCTTTTACATCCATTTTACCTCCTTTGTTTTATCTTACCGCAGAGATACTGAGAACGCAAAGCCACTCCCCTCCCACATTATATTTTTTAAAATTTTTCTTTTTCTGTGTTTACCCCAAAGCGACATCCAAAATCATCATAACTGTAAACCCTATCATAGCACCCATTGTAGCTATATCCGAGTTTCCTCCATGTTGAGATTCGGGGATGACTTCTTCGACTACGACAAATATCATAGCTCCTGCGGCAAAAGCCAAAAAGTAAGGGAGTAGAGACTGAGCAGATATTACGAAAAACGCTCCCATAACTCCGGCTACAGGTTCAACAGCTCCCGACAATTGACCAAAGTTGAAACTCTTTAATCTTGACAAACCTTCCTTTCTTAAAGGCATTGCAACAGCTATTCCCTCCGGGAAATTTTGGATTCCTATACCCAGAGCAAGAGCAATTGCGCCTCCAAACGTTGCTGATGGCAGTCCGATAGCTGCGGCTCCAAAAGCAACACCAACCGCAAGACCCTCTGGGAAGTTATGTAACGTTATAGCCGTAACAAGCAATACTGAACGCTGCCACGATGTTTTTATTCCTTCAGCTTCGCTTCTCGGATAACCTAAATGCAGATGCGGAAGAATTCTATCTATCAGCCTTAGAACTGCTCCACCCAACAGGAATCCCACTGACGGCGGAACCCACATAGGAATGCCCTGTCCCTTACTCATTTCAATAGATGGGGCGAGAAGAGACCAGTAGCTTGCCGCAATCATGACACCCGCAGCAAATCCCAACATCCCATCCAACAGCTTTTTACTTACTTTTTTTGTAATAAAAACACTTGCTGCTCCAAGCACGGTTATAAAGTAAGTAAAACAGGTCGCAATAAAAGCCTGGAATACAGGCGATAAATTGGCTAAGGATTCAATCATCCTTTTAGATTTATTATTCCTCTATTTTTTTGAAATCTTCTTTGCCTACACCACAAACCGGACAGACCCAATCGTCGGGAACGTCTTCAAATGCGGTACCCGGAGCAACTCCATTATCAGGGTCCCCCTTAGCTGGGTCATATATGTAGCCACAGAACGTACATTCGTATTTAGCCATGTTTCCTCCTTTTTTCCGCTAGCTTTAATTTTCTACCAAAAATTAAGCGATGAGTCAAATTTTATTTGTTCAGATTAACGGCTATTAAATACCTTTTTTCTTCTGCAATTTTTGCAAATTCCCGAATAATATACACATTTTTCCTCAATTAGATGCCCGTCGATCTCTTCTTTATCCTTTACCGAAAGCCTTTTATCGAGGTCGTAAAGTTTACCACATTTGTTACATTTGAAATGGGGATGAATATCTGCTTTTATATCATATCTGACTTCGCCTTCCTTTATTCTTACCTGTTTTAGTATTCCTTTATCCGCTAAAAGTTTAACGGTATTGTATATAGTTGTCTTTGAAAGTGTAGGTATCTCTTTGGATATCTTTTCGTATATATTTTTAGCAGTAGGATGATCCCCATCGCACATAAGGCATTCAAATATTTTAATTCGCTGTATTGAAGGTTTTATACCTTTCTCCTTTAAGATTTTCTTTATTTTTTCCATCGCCTTATTAGAATAATAGAAATGTCAAATTTGTCAAGGGTTCAAAATTGAAATGATTGCAAATTTTTAAAAGCAGTTAACTTCTTCCCTAACATCCATTTTTTAACAACAAATATCACAAATAAATTTTTAATTAAACACAGATTTTCACAGATTACTCCTGATATCTTACCATCTCATTACTTTTAAAACAACAAACTTTTTCTTGTATTTAACAGCCAAAAGCAAATATTTAATTGGGGTGGTTGGGTTTCGTGTCTTTTGTGTGTTTCGTGGTTAAATATTTTTTTAAAGACGCATATCATAAAAAGCTTCTCCAAACTCAAAATCTGAATCCTGCGCCATTTCTCTGGACCATTTTCTTATACTTTCCTCCCATCCATCTTGAATAGCCACCTGACTTTCATGAAAACGAATAGCCTCAATTTTCTTCTCGATAGTACTGGTTATATCGACTATTAAATTGGGATTGTCAGTAGGAGCTAGAAGCAACTTTTCGGGTCTCGCGGGCACAAGGCCCATCTCCCTCAAAAATGGATAAAAATGCCAATCCCTGGCAATCATTATGCCGCCGATAACCGCAAAGGCATTTGCCCTGTGATCGGGATGAAACATCCTCGTCCAGGGGTCATTTGTAACGATTCTATAAGGCTTCAATTTTCTAATAAGAGCAGCAAACTCGATTCGGAGAGCACTTATGTTTTCCAGCTCTCCATCAGAATGCTGCAAAAAAATTACTTTCTTAACCCCGAGGTATTCGGCAGCTTTTTTCTGCTCATCTTCTCTTCTGCAGGATATCGTATAAGGCGCCTCATTCTCATCCCAGCTGCCTTTTCCTCCATCAGAAGCAATAACATAATAAACATCTCCCTCCAGAACCCATTTTGCAACACTGCCACCGCAGGCAAGTTCCGCATCATCTGGGTGCGCCATTATTACAAGCGTACTCTTTTTTGATTTTCCTGTAGATTTCAATATACCTCCTTGAAGTTTTTTCCCAACTATAATTTAAAGCCCTCTGTCTGGCAACTCTTCCAAAATCATATCTTTTAGAAGTATTATTAAGTAAAAAATTAACAGCGCCAGCCAATTCTCTCGTGTTCCTATCCGCAAGCATACCTGCCTTTTTTCCTATCACTTCAGACAGATATGTGTCAGAAAATCCAACAACCGCTCTGCCACAGGACATAGCTTCAAGCGCCACCAATCCAAAAGATTCATAATATGAAGGAAGTACTAGCATACACGAATCCTGATAAAGCTTATACAACTTTTTATGGGGAACTTTACCAAGAAATCGGATAGGATATCCGGAAGCATTAGATTTTATATCCTTGTAATAAGAAATATCCTTTGAGGGACCACCCGCAATATTCAAAGTAAAACCACCTTTTACAAATTTTAATGATTCGATAAGCAGCTCTATTCCTTTAACCGGATCTATACGACCGACAAAAAGTATATTTCTACTTCCGTCTTTCCTAAAGGGGAAATCATCAA